>NZ_JNLQ01000002.1:3025690-3328259 GCF_000703165.1 Butyrivibrio sp. AE3004 | reverse complement strand
CCCCTTCATAAAGCTCTCAGGTGATGTCACAAAGTACTGAAGAACCCGGTGATAAGCTCTTGCCACAGCATACAAAATATCAACAGGCGCAGTGTGTCCTATATCACTAAGTCCTTTATAGTCGCTTAAATCCACAAATTTAAGACTTATGAGATATCCTCCCATAGCTACAATGAGACCAAAAAGGCTTCTGATTCCTTTTTTTATCACCAGCAAGTTGTTCATTCCATCAATCAGCATAAGAAGATATGCAAGGACAAACAATGAAACAGAAAGCCCAAAATAAGCCTGATAACATGCCATACTAAGGAACTGTAATAATGCTCCCAGTATAAAACCAAACTTATATTTTATCGTAATATGAACATTTATTACGCTGGCGAGAATTGATAGAGCAAAGGTAGGTGCAAGATACATATAGTACATATTACTTGCAGTACTTGGAAGCGTGATCATCATTACTCCAATAAGAACTGCACCTGTTATACTCTGAATCTTCAATATTTTAGTTATCACACAGGCTGTTAAAGATAAAATAATTATTGCCATTATCCCGTTTAATGCAGGATTAGACCAGGCAGAGAAAAGATCATGTACAGGCTCCTGAAACCATCTGCCAAGAACTTTTCCGCCACCTACTCCGGGAACGCAAACAAGATCGTCAAGGTTAGTTATCTTGTTTGACAGCATCAAAAAATGAACCAGTATTCCCGTTGCCAGACTGACAAAAAAGCAATATCTGTATTTTTTCGGTATGTCATTTATTATTTTATTTAAAAAGTCAGGTACTTGCGTATTATTCTCCATATACAAGCTCCTTTTATATATTAAAATCGAATTCAATTATAACAGAAAATATGATAGTATGAACAGAATGATATTATATACAGAGGTTTTATATAAATGAAAAAAGATCTAAATTTTCCGTTATGGTTTTTTCTTGTTAATCTGATCACACTGGTGCTTTTCCTTGCGATTTTCAACTTTAAGTATCCCATAAGATATGCAAACATGGGAGGCGATAACATCTGGCAATCCGCTTCTACCATAAAATATGTAAATATCTGGCTCGAAGAAGGTGCGGCCTCTATGCATTTTACTGCCTGTGAAAACTACGCTTCAGTTGAATTTCAGAGCTTTAATGACAGGATTCCCTTTATAAGCTATCCAAGCGGACATATAGTACTTGTCTTTCTTTGTGCCAAGCTGACAGGAAAAAGCATGATTAATATTTCCTTTGTAAAACATCTCCAGATGATTTTGTTTGCAATTGAATCACTGCTTTTTTCCGGATTTATATTTGTTCTTTTGTGGAAGCACAAGATAGGAAGCTATCTTGTGCGCACTTTAATTTCAGTATCTACGGTAGTCCTATGGATGCTTCTTCCGGTTAACGCATGGTATCTTCCAAATGTATTTTTCACAGATCAGAGCGTCATTTTTTATGTAATGATCTTTTTATTCCTCGAACTTCTCATGTCTATTCCGGCGATAAAGGAACATAAATATGTTTCTCTGGCATTCAGAATCCTTCATTTTTTTACAATTTATGCCGGAATCCTAACAGATTACTACTTCTGGATTCTTGCTTTCTTTGTTTTTGTAATGAGGATTATAGGGCTTATTCTTGAAAAAAGAGACCTTAAAACTATTGTAAATGCAGGTTTATCCTATGCTGTTCCTGTATGTTTTGCTGTAGCAACTTTCTTTATTCAGCTCCAGTTTGTTGATGGATGGCTTGAAACTCTTAAATACAAGTTAAAATTCAGAACAGGCTCAGATGACAGCCTTTCTGCAATAATATCAAGACTGGTTGAGAATTTTACTTCCGCTTTTACCCAGGAACAGAGAAGTTTCATGCTTTATCTTTGTCTTTTTCAGCTGATCACAATTGTTATTGCCTTTTTGACATTAAAAAAGGGTTCCCGGGTAAAAACTCTTTTTACAAACTCAGATATTGCTTTGATTATAGCTTCTTATTTTGCAGTTGCATTTCAGATAATAATGCTTAAAAACCATTCGGCTGTTCATGAATTCTCAATGATGAAGGCAGGATGGTGTGTAGCGATGACAATTCCGATTGCAGCTGTCAGTTATTCACGTGCACTCAATGTGGGGGGTAATTCAGACGAAAAATTATATTTCCTTGGCAAAAAAGTTTCTCCTCTCATTCCGGCATTTGCTATCAGTTTCTTTATAATCGTACTTATAACAGGTATTCCTACTTCAACCTCCAAATATATAGTTTCAAGAGATGGAGAGGCTGATTATACTTTAGATGAGTTTCTTTACAGAAATACAGACTATAATGATGTCTGCTTTTCATTAACAAATGAGATAACCTATGAGCCACCTATGGACCTTACTATATCGCATGAGAGAGTTTATCTTATTGATTCGGTTGATGAGATAGACACTATGTTTCCTGAGCTTTCAAGTGATGCCACAAAGCTCCTTCTTGTGGATGAAAATGCTATGGAACAGAATCCCGAATTAAAAGAAAATATCATGGATGTAGTAAATTCCTCAAAAATCAGAGCCATGGATAAAGGCTATATCCTTTATGAGCTTCCCTGATTTTATGAATACAATATATAAAGATTTGTGGTAATCTTATCTAATAAGGAGATATAAAAATGTCAAAGAAAATAGTTTTAACAGGCGGAGGAACTGCCGGTCATGTTACACCAAATATGGCCTTAATTCCCGAGCTTAAAGAGATTGGATATGAAATAAGCTACGTTGGCTCACATGAAGGAATTGAAAAAAAACTGATAGCCGATTTTCACATCCCTTATTATTCGATTTCTACAGGTAAGCTTAGAAGATATTTCGATCCCAAAAATTTTTCAGATCCCTTCCGTGTTATGAAGGGTTTCTTTGAAGCAAGACAGCTTTTAAAAAAAATAAAGCCAGATGTTGTATTTTCAAAAGGGGGTTTTGTTTCTGTTCCTGTTATAAGAGCAGCTGCCACTCTCGGTATTCCCTGTGTTTTACATGAGTCTGACATGACTCCCGGACTTGCAAACAAGCTTAGTTTTTCTTCCGCAAAAACCATCTGTTGTAACTTCCCGGAAACCCTGGAGCTTCTTCCTCCCAACAAGGCTGTACTTACAGGTACTCCTATCAGAAAAGAGCTTATGAGAGGTTCAAAGGAAGCAGGAAAAGAATTCTGCGGTTTTAAGGATGATAAACCTGTAATAATGGTAACAGGCGGAAGCCTTGGTGCTCAAAGCATTAATGAAACCATACGCTATGCTCTTCCGAGACTCCTTCCAAGCTTTAATATCGTTCATCTGTGTGGCAAGGAAAAGATGGATAATTTAAAACTCAATGTTGAAGGCTACAAGCAATTTGAATATGTTAAAAATGAAATGAAAGACATTTTTGCTATGGCTGATGTAGTAGTATCCAGAGCCGGAGCAAATGCCATATGTGAGCTTGCAGCGCTTAGAAAACCCAACGTACTTATCCCTCTTTCAGCAAAGAGCAGTAGGGGTGACCAGATTATTAATGCCAAGTCATTTGAACAACAGGGTTTTTCTGTTGTAATTGATAACGAAGAGCTTGATGAAGACATCCTTGTAGAAAGTATTTTTGATGTATATGAAAACCGCGAAAAATACATTAAGAAAATGAGTGAAAGTAATCAGTCAGGTGCAACTGAGACTATATTGAAGATTATCGAAGAAGCTTCAAAAAATAACTGACGAATGAAATTCTCATTCGTCAGTTTAACCGGATCCTTCCCCAAAGGGGGAAGGATTTTTTTATCATATATTAAGAAGATCACTATAAACAGCAAGTGCGCCTTCTGTCTCGTGTGCAAGAACCTTCTTTGCAAGAACCTTTCCGAGCTGGACACCTTCCTGGTCAAAGCTGTTAAGATTCCATACAAATCCCTGGAACATAACCTTGTTCTCGAAGTGAGAAAGAAGAGCTCCAAGTGACTTAGGATTAAGCTCATCACCAATGATGATGCTTGAAGGACGGCCACCTTTAAAGTTCTTATTGAGATTTTCATCCTTCTTACCGCACGCAAATGCAACAATCTGAGCTGCTACGTTAGCACAAAGCTTCTGCTGGCTTGTACTTCCCTGAATATCAACATCATTCTGAAGCTGGCTGTTCTTGAAACCTATGAACTGCATCGGGATAACGTCTGTACCCTGGTGAAGGAGCTGATAGAAGGAGTGCTGTCCGTTTGTTCCGGGTTCACCGAATATTACAGGACCTGTCACATAATCGATAGGTTCTCCGAAACGGTTAACGCTCTTACCGTTTGACTCCATATCAAGCTGCTGAAGGTGTGCAGGGAATCTGCTAAGTCCCTGTGAGTAAGGAAGTACTGCTGTGGAAGGATATCCAAGTATGTTTCTCTCATAGAAACCAATCATTGCGTCAAGCATGGCAGGATTCTTCATCAAATCCTTTTCTGCTGCAAGCTTATCTTCCTCTGCTGCACCTTCAAGGAACTGTGCAAATACATCGGGACCAAAGGCAAGTGAAAGAACCGCTCCGCCAACTCCTGATGTTGAAGAATAACGTCCACCTATATAATCATCCATATAAAATGCTTCAATGAAATCATCTGATTTAGCAAGAGGTGATGTCTCTGAAGTAACTGCTATCATGTGCTTAGAAGAATCAAGTCCTGCCTTCTTAAGAGCATCCATTACAAAGCTCTGGTTTGTAAGAGTCTCAAGTGTGGTACCTGATTTTGATACAAGAATAAAAATAGAATGAGCAACATCAACACTGTTAAGAACTGCTGATGCATCATCAGGGTCTACATTACTGATGAACTTAGCTTCCATCTTAAAATTGCCTGTTCTGTGTGCCCAATTCTCAAGAGCAAGATACATAGCTCTGGGACCAAGGTCGGATCCACCAATACCAATCTGGACTACAGTTGTGAATTTTTCGCCCTTCTCATTTGCAATTTCACCTGAGTGAACCTTGTTTGCAAAATCTGCGATTCTCTTCTGCTCTTTCACATAGAACTCTCTCTTGTTAACACCGTCAGCCATAACATCATTGCCAAGCTGACCTCTTGTAAGCTGGTGAAGAACCATTCTCTTCTCACCTGTGTTAATTACTGCTCCATTATAGAGCTCCTCAAACTTCTCGGAAAGCTGTGCTTCCTTGGCAAGCTTATCAAGTGCTGCAAGAATATCATCATCAACCTCTTTAGCTGCATAGTTGTAATCAAGACCTGCTGCCATTTTTACTGAATATTTCTTTACTCGCTCAGCACCTGAATCTCCTGTCATTGCTGATACGAGATCAATGTGTTTTACCTTTTTAAGCTCATCGAATGAACTTAATGTGTCAAGATTTTTCCAATCTGCCATCTTGTAGAATCCTCCCTTATTTTTGGTATTACATCTGCCAACCAATCCTAAAGCAGGTAGCACATGTAATATTTCTACTTTCGCGTTCAAGTTTAACAAAACTTGATAATACTCGCAATATTTAAGTCCTTAAATATTGATTAATAATAGTTGTAATATGAAATATTAATTTATATATAATATAAGAATCCTGATTAAAGCCTTATAGCCGACTCGTTATGAGCCGGCTATTTTAAATAAAGGGCT
This sequence comes from Butyrivibrio sp. AE3004, assembly GCF_000703165.1. Lineage (NCBI taxonomy): Bacteria > Bacillati > Bacillota > Clostridia > Lachnospirales > Lachnospiraceae > Butyrivibrio > Butyrivibrio sp. AE3004. The sequence goes on along the minus strand of NZ_JNLQ01000002.1, from coordinate 3,322,659 downwards.
TTATAAACTTATTTAGCGAGACGAATTACATTCCAGCTCTTTGAAGGAAGGATTGCATTAAGAATTCCATTTTCAACCTTTGCGTCCTTACCTTCTGTGGGAGCTACCGTATTAGGCTTCTTCTCAGTATTAACAGCCTTAAGGTCATCATTTGTGAGTATGATGTGATCAACAACCTTGTAGCCTGCATACTGACGAAGGTCACATGTAAGCTCGAAATCATCGGTAAGATTCTTATTTACGGCAAAGATCGTAATTGTCTCATTTTCATCATCTGCTGTAACAACACTGTCGATGTAGGGTGCGTCGCCGTGCTTACTCTCATATGAAGATGACTTAACAACTGTATTAAGTACAGTTCCTCTTCCATAAAGGCTTGCATGCATATAAGGATAGAAAATTGTCTGTCTCCATGAACCTGTATCGCTTGTCATAATGGGAGCAATAACATTTACGAGCTGGGCAAGGCATGCGATCTTAACTCTGTCTGCATGACGAAGAAGTGTAATCAGCATTGAACCAACAAGAAGTGCATCCTCGAAATTATAAACATCTTCAAGCTGATGAGGATGTTCACACCATTTCTCAAGCTTCTTATCCTGCTCATTTGAATGATACCATACGTTCCATTCATCAAAGGAAAGATTGATAGTCTTATCCTTTCTCTTAACGGCCTTAACATAATCACAGATTGAAATTACCTGTGAAATAAACTTATCCATAGCTACGCTGCTTGCAAGGAAGTTCGGTGTATCGTCTTCAGGGTTGCCATAGTAAGTGTGAAGTGACAGATAATCAGCCGAATCATAGCTGCACTCAAGAACTGTCTTCTCCCACTCACCAAAAGTATCCATGTAAAGTGAAGATGATCCGCAAACAACTGTCTCAATTGAAGGATCAACAAGCTTCATGATATGACCTGCTCTTCCTGCCTTCATACCATATTCCTGAGCTGTCATATGACCTATCTGCCAGGGGCCGTCCATCTCGTTTCCAAGACACCATAGCTTAATGTCATGAGGATCCTTAACACCATGCTTTATACGCATATCACTGTAATAGGTTCCACCTTTTATATTACAGTATTCAACGATATTCTTTGCGGCATCAATATCTCTTGTACCAAGATTTACTGCCATCATAGGCTTTGTATTTGCCTTTTTGCACCAATCCATAAATTCGTTAAGTCCAAACTGGTTAGTCTCAACAACATTCCATGCAAGTTCTATTCTTCTCGGACGTTCTTCCTTTGGACCCACACTGTCTTCCCAATTAAATCCCGATACAAAGTTTCCTCCGGGATATCTTACTATCGGAACATGAATTTCATTTATAAGTTTAAGGACATCACTGCGATAGCCATTTTCATCTGCATTTTTGTTTCCGGGCTGATATATTCCCTCATATACTGCTCTTCCAAGATGTTCAAGGAATGAACCGTAAATTCTGTCATCAATTTTGCTGATTTCAAAATTCCTGTCAATGCAGAGCTTTACCTTCTGTAATTCCTTTGCCATTATGTAACCCTCCAAATTAGAAATAATTGATTTTTTGTTTTTGATAATAGTAATTATTCTACAATTTTATAACTAATTAAATGGATTTTATTCCGATTTTATTGACTTTTTGTCCGACTGGTTATATTAAATAATTATCATATATTTCCTTGATAAAACCTGCCTTCGGGCATACAATGTTATTTGGCAAAAATCTGTATTACTTTTTTGCCAACGATAAAGCTTTAAGAAATCGGAGAAATATAAATTATGGATACTTTAGAAATTTTAAGAAACCTTGCTATTATAATCATAAGCGCAAAAGCATTCGGCCTTTTAGCCAGAAAGCTTAAGGCTCCTCAGGTTGCCGGAGAGATTATTGCCGGCCTGCTGATTGGCCCTACTCTGTTAAATATTGTTTCTACGGATGACTTCCTTGCAGGTATGGCAGAAATCGGCGTTATCCTCCTGATGTTCAGTGCAGGACTAGAGACCGATATTGATAATCTGAAGAAATCCGGTGTAAAGGCAACAATTCTTGCCTGTGGCGGCGTTTCTATCCCTCTTATTTTAGGTACACTTCTTTATATGTGCTTTTATGGCTTCCAGAGTCCTAAAACCAGTGGTTTCATGCAGGCTCTCTTCATTGGAACCATACTTACCGCAACATCTGTAAGTATCACTGTACAGGCACTTAAGGAACTTGGAAAATTATCCACAGATATCGGAACAACTATCATGAGCGCTGCAATCATTGATGATGTTATTGGTATTGTCGTACTTACAGCAGTACTTGGGCTTAAGGATCCAAACGCCAATCTGGGAGCTGTATGCATCAAAACAGTTATTTTCTTTGTTCTCTCCCTTGTTCTTGGAATACTCATTTTCAAGATTATGGAAAAATTCGATAAAAGATGGCCACACACAAGAAGAATCCCCATCATGGGAATGACGCTTGCATTTATTCTTGCTTACGTTGCCGACAAATATTTTGGAGTAGCTGATATCACAGGCGCATATGTTGCCGGCATAATTTTAAGCTCACTTGATGATTCAGAATATATAGACAGAAAAATGGACATTAACTCATACATGATATTTGGGCCCGTATTCTTTGCAAGTGTAGGTTTACAGACAAACTTAAAATCCGTAGATTTTACAATACTAGCCTTTTCAATTGCTTTTGTAGTTGTAGGTCTTCTCGGAAAAGTTGTAGGATGCGGACTTGTTGCCAAAGTTCTTGGCTACAATTCTTCGGATTCATTAAAAATCGGTGTTGGAATGATGACAAGAGGAGAAGTTGCTCTTATTGTCGCTCAAAGAGGACTTAAAGCCGAGATTATTGACAGCAGATATTTCACAGCCGTTATTTTGCTTATTATTATAAGCTCTGTACTTACTCCTATTATTTTGAAAGCAATCTATGCTTCAGATGCTAAAAAAGCCTGATTATGTTTAGAACAGATTACTGCGGATACAACTATCATAATCCTGACAGGGATATCATTTACAGACCGGAGGGAAGCGGAGATTATTTATTCCTATACCTCTTATCTCCCATGGTTTTCTTTTTTCCCTGCGACGACAAACATCAGATTTCTAATTCTGATGTAATTACAAGAGATCGGAAAAAACTGATAAAAAAAGTAAGCTCTCCCGGAGATTGTATTCTTTTTACACCGGGAAAGCTTCAATATTATCAGGCCTTAAATACCTTTTCCAATTCCTTTGTCCATTTTACCTGTGAGCCGGATGAAATTCAGGGACTTCAGATACCTATGAATACGCTTTTCAGACCATCCTCAGATGAAATGATTGTTGATGTTCTAAGGCGTATTCAATTCGAATATCTTTCCAAACAGCAAAGAAGAGAGCGAATGATAGATTTACTTATAAAAGAACTCCTTATTGCTGTTGAAAGAAGTCTAAGCGGTATTGCTGAACAGAATCAACAAACCGAATTATATTCTTTTCTCTCTGCCTTCAGAGTAAATATGCTCCAAAGATGCTCTGAAGAATGGAATATAAAAAAAATCTGCAAGGAAACACACCTGGGACGAAGTCAGTTATACCACTACTATCGAGCCTTCTTTTATACAAGTCCTAAAGATGATCTTATTTGTGCCAGAATTGATAAAGCAAAGCATCTACTTACAAATAAGGAGCTTCGTATATCGGATGTAGCAATACAATGCGGATTTACAAATATTTACCATTTTAACAGATACTTTAAGCGAGAGGTCGGATGTACTCCAGGTCAGTACAGATAAATATTATTCTATGTTTTTTATAAATGCCTCTGTAAGTGCTGCACAATCCCTTGCTGCCTTCTTCTCGAATTCAGGATAATCCATAATATCACTTCCATCAGCTTTATCCGAAATAGCGCGAAGAATGACAAATGGAATTTCATTAAGAAAGCACGCCTGTGCGATTCCGCAGCCTTCCATTTCTGTACAAAGACCGTCAAATTCTTTCTTTATTTTATCTTTTACAGAATTCTCCGAAATGAACTGATCTCCGGAACATACTCTTCCGTCCCACAGCTTTCCTGAAATTTTTGCAGTATCAGCTGCCTTCTTTATCATTTCAATCATCCACTTGTCGGCAGGAAATTCAAGTCTTCCTGTCTGAGGAATCTCACCCTTCTTATAACCAAAAACAGTGGCATCTACGTCATGATAAACTGCATCTGTTGATACAACAAAATCACCTATATCAATCTTTGCATCCAATGAACCTGCAGCACCGGTATTAATAATATGAGTAACCTCAAAATCATCTACCAGAATCTGCACGCAAAGTGCTGCATTTACTTTGCATATTCCACTCTTTACCACTACTACATCAGTATTTCCAAGAGTTCCTTCATTGAATTCCATTCCTGCTTTTGACAATATTCTTGAGATTGTTATCTCTTTCTTTAGACTATCAACCTCAATTTCCATAGCTCCGATTATTCCGATTTTTCTTTTCATTTCTTAGCCTCAACTTTATTTTTGAAATTTATGACTTCTTTAAACGCAAAAATGAAAATTTCGTTCCAGAGTTCTGCGTTCCTCAGGATACGCTCTTTACAAAGCAAGGAGCTAGTCCTATATGATTATGAATCGAAGAACTCACGGCCATCATCCGTAACCAGTCTATCAGATTTGGGATATTCGAAAATAGCCTGATTATCAGCATTCTTTTCAAGATAATCTGCAAACTTTTCAGCATGCCACTTTGCAAGCCAAAGATTGTGCATGAGATAGTTTCCGCAATTTTCCTCATTTGATCCGGGAACACTGTCTGCATCTGCTACTGATTTAAAAGCTCTAAGAAGAAGATCATGTATTTCCTTAGGAGCACGGTTTCCTTTTAAAATAAGATAAAAACCTGTGAGGCATCCCATAGGTCCCCAGTATATTACCTCATTTTTCCAATCAGGATCATTTCTAAGAAATGTTGCTATTAAATGTTCAAGTGTATGCATTGCGGCTACATCTACTGCGGGTTCCCTATTAGGCTTTGTTACTCTTATATCATAGGTTGTAATTATATTTCCTCCGACCTCATCCTGTCTGCTGATGAAAATTCCGGGGATTATCTTTGTGTGATCAACTGAAAAACTAGGTATTAAATCCATTTTGTTCCTCCTAATATAATTATGTAAGGGTCAAAAACAAATTTTCCCTTACTGATGATATTCAGAGTTATTATATCAAATGCTCCGGAATTAGCCTACCATCGAGTTTTGATTTGGTTTTATTTTTTTATATTCAAAATTTTCATTCCCTGGTTATGGCAGATTCCGTCCAACCATCTAAAGAGTGAATCCGGGTCCTGTAGACTCTTAATGTTTTTGTAGGCCTCGATATATACAATCTGTGTCAGGTCCTGTGCATCTGATTCCTCCTTCATGATAGCCTTGGCACGGAAATAAACATGATTTTAAGTTGCAGAATATACTGCATTAAAGCCTTCTTCTTTCCCCCGGCCATATCCTCTATGGCCTTTTTTAGTTTTTCATCCATTATTTTCATATCTCCATTCATTTTGTAATATCGGAACTGCTCTTCTCCTTTCCCTGGTTCTACATATAAGTACCGGGAAAAGATGGAATGGTTTTATATTTTTAAAAATTTTTTCAAAAAAATAGGGTGCGGAAAAACCACACCCTACCATTCTATCATATGTTTTATGATTGTTAACGAAATACGCTTTTAATAGCTTTATATATTATTACTTAAAATATCTGTCAAGAAGTCCCTTGAAAGCTTTTCCGTGTCTTGCTTCGTCTCTGGCCATCTCATGAACAGTATCATGGATTGCGTCAAGATCAAGAGCCTTTGCTCTCTTAGCAAGATCAACCTTTCCTGCAGTAGCACCATTCTCGGCATCTACTCTCATCTCAAGATTCTTCTTGGTGGAATCTGTAAGAACCTCTCCCAAAAGTTCAGCAAACTTTGCAGCATGTTCTGCCTCTTCCCATGCAGCCTTTGCATAATAATCACCAACCTCAGGATACCCCTCTCTGTATGCCTGGCGGCTCATTGCAAGATACATACCAACCTCTGAACACTCACCGTTAAAGTTGGAACGAAGATCCTCTATTATGTCATCCGGAACACCCTTAGCTACTCCGACAACATGCTCAGCAGCCCATGTAAGTTCACCTTCCTGCTTTGAAAATTTCTCTGCAGGAGCATGACAAACAGGACACTCTGCCGGGGGCTGATCTCCTTCATGAACATATCCACAAACTGCACATACCCATTTCATAATAAAAATCTCCTTTCTTTCACGATGTCGGAATTAATTCCAAACATCACATAAACTTAATTCAAGTTAGCCAAAAATGTAATTGTAAAAGAAAATAATTATTTTACTGATATTTAGTATAACAAATAAATCTTATACATTTTATCGTTTATAAAATTTTAATAAATGTGTAAATATATTATTGTTATTTAATAATGTAATTACTGTATTTGCGATATACTATAGATGGTACATTACGTAATTCTCGTCTAAAGAAAATGGAGAAAAATATGTCACTATTAGAAGAAAGAATTAAGAGTGTATATCCTAATCTTACAAGAGAAGAGAAAAAAGCTGCGGATTACTGCTTAAAAAATGATTCCAGTATATATAATAATACTGTAGCAGAACTTGCCGAGGCCTCAGGAACTACTCAGGCTACCTGGAGTAGGTTTTCAAAGTCACTTGGATATTCCGGATTAAAGGGATTAAAGAGAGAAATTTTTTCAGATGCCAAAAAGGCTGAGAAGGCATCTCCTCATATAGAATTCAAGGATATAAATCAGTATACCTCTATGCAGGCAATTGCCGACAATATATGTGCAACCAGTTCTCAGGCAATTCAGACCACTTACAGGCTTTTTGATACCCAGTCCTTTGAAGGAGCTGTTGATGCAATTGTTTCGGCACGAATGATAAGAATATTTGGTGTTGGTAGCAGCTCACTTGCAGCATTTGATCTTTTTACCAAATTTCAGAGGCTTTCTTACAATGTTACATACAATCAGGATTTTCATAACAGTCTTATGAATGCTGCTCAGCTTCAGGAAGATGATGTGGCAATATTCTTATGTGATTCAGGCAGAACAGAGGAAATAATGCAGATATTAAAAATCGCAAATGACAGAAATTCAGAGACAATTGCGATTACAAAGCTTGGCAACAGTCCTCTTGCTCAGGGATGTAAACATGTTTTATTTACAACATCTCCCGAAATTGATAAAAAGAGTGGTGTTACCAGTTCAAGATTTGCTCAGCTTTTCCTCGTAGATACTCTTTACACCGCAGTTGCTAATAAAGATTTTGCAAATATAAGGCAGCACCTTCAAGATTCTTATGATCTTTTCCATGATATGGGATCATATTGATTATGTATAATTCAAACTTTTGATAAATGCTCTGTTAAACTTGATAATAACTATCTATAATCAAAAACCCTGTACAAATATATTCAGATTCTTATCATGCATATTTTGCAGTGATAGTGAAAATTCATATATTTATACAGGGCTTTTATTTATTCATTATTAAGATAGTTTTCTACCCTGTTCTGAATCTGGGTAGAGGCTTTTTCTGCTATTATTTCACCGTTAAAATATGACTTTGCGGATTCACTAATAATTCCTATCAGTTCAACATCCTGATGTCTTAATTTATCAATTCCACAGATAAAGTCTTTAAATTCTTCTGCTTCTGATCTTGATAGATGTGTAATATAAATCTCTTTATCGCCTATTACCGTTTTACTGCTTGTTGTTATCTTTTTTCCGTTCTCATCGATATAAAACTTTTCGTTTTGGGATTTTTCCATCAATTGATTAAAAGCAGTTTTGTTTACAGGAAATCCCCAATCAATACTGTACTGATATTCATCAAGTAAAAAGTATCTTATAAATTTCCAGGCAACATCCTTGTTTTTGCTTTGACTGCTTATAGCAAGCATCATTTCAGGATATATATATGAAGATCCTCCATCAATTGAAGGATATCCGTTAAATACAATATCCGTTCCGAAATATCCGTCTTTAATTACTTTATAATCCTCAAAGGATGTAATAAATACCGGAAGAAGTAATGCTTTATCATTCTTATAGCAGTCAGCATCTATTCTTGGTCCTTTACTGTCTTCAAGTCTTTTTATTTCCCTAAGATATATAAGTAAATTTATAAAATTGTAATTTGTAAAATCACATGTATTTTTCTCAAAGTCAATAAAGTCAAAGCCCGATGTTGTATAAAAATCATCTATCCCATCATAATAAATATCACCCATCATATACGGGACTTTTATACTATGTTTATTACATAAATTAACATAATTTGAGAGTGTTACCTTAGTGTCATTAAGAAAATTCTTTGATCCCACACAGGTATTAACTGAGAAAAACGGCATTATGACATAGTTTTTACCATTTCTTTTAACAAGCTCTCTCACATTATCAAGATATTTATCATTTATTATTTCTTTGTCATTTTCAATATAAGTATCAAGAGGTTCCAAGAGCCCTTTTGATATATATGAATCAATTGAAGAATACGAATTCAGGACCATAATATCAGGTGAATTTCCTGATTCAATATCCTCATTCATGGCTTTATAAACGGAATAATAGCTTGAATAACCTTCCTCTGAGTATTCCTTTACTCGTATAAGATATTTATCACTATTCTGATTGAAATCAATAATTCTCTTTTTTACATAGTCATCAGTAAAAGCTGTACCGATGGTTATAACTGTCTTGCCTTCCTCCTGAACATTTTTCTTTGTCATTAAAAATACCTTGGGAAGTCCGACTTTATAATCAACAATAAGTCTGTAATTATTCTCAGATGTCTCATTGAACATAATTGTATTGTCAGTATAGAAACCTGAATCAATGAAATTACAGATTTTATTCATGTCCTTATCACCATAATCAAATCCGTATACATATTTATCATCTACATAATAGAAATCATAAGTATATCCCGTAAATATGTTTTCAGAATTATATATTTCATTAGGTGCATTTCTTTTATTGGTAAAAGCCATCTTTTTAAAATCAAACTCAGAAAAAACATATTTCCATTTACTGTCTGTTTCACATACATATATTTTTCCATCATGAGATGTAAAAAATTTTCTGTCCTGATGTACATCATCATCATCTTTTACAGAGAGCTTATTTTCTTTTCCTGATAATTGATCATAAAAATAAAATCCGTTCTGTGAATAAATTAGAACTCCTTTATTTTTAACATAAACCATATCCTTAATATTTGCTGCGTGCTCAGTTTCCTGCAAAGAAGTAGCCCATATTTCATCTCCTGATGAAGAATACTTTACAAGCTTTGTTTTGCCTGCTTCCGAAAAAACAGTATCACTTATCGTATTATTTATTGCTATTTTGTCAGGATATGAAGTCCGTATTACATAAAAACTACCGGAATCACCGGTAACAAGAAAATCAAAATTTGTATTGTCAGATCCGATTAAAGTTTCCTCATACTTTAGTTCATCATTTTGAAGCCTTAATAAACTATAGTTGGTATGACCTTCACTATTTGATTTCTTAAGACAATACATTCCATCTTTGTCGTTGCTTATACATGTAAAATTTGAGCTTTCGGATATTGTAAATCCAAAATCAGAAAACTCATAAATTAAATCATCTTTATTTAGCTTTTCACTATTGTCTATATTTTTATTTTGTCCACATGAGCATATAAATACCACAAAAAATATGGAAATTAAGGCTACTATAGAATTTTTAAAAATCTTTATCATATCACTCTTCCAAAAAACCGAGTTCGAAGTTACTTGCATGATAAAATAGAAGACACCGAATATCAATTAAAAAGTACCAATAAATGCAAAAATAAAGAAAATCTTAAGAATTATGATTTAATCTGTTTTGACCTTTTTTTATTAGCATCTTATAATTGAGACATGTCATTTAATTCATTTTCATTCATCTTAATATATTTGCCCATAGTTCTTTTTTTATGGCATGGGCTTAATCATCTAAAAAAATGGAAGCTGGCAGATATTACACTCATTGCCGCTTCTTTGGTTTTGTATGGCCTTTTTTCATACACATTTGTTTTGATTCTTTTATCTTCATGCTTTATAAATTTTCTTTTATCAAAATACATAAAAAGAAAGCATATACTTTTTTTCGGTGTTTTTCTAAACCTTTTACTTTTGGGATATTTTAAGTACACCAATTTTTTTATTTCTAATATATCAGCTTTATTAGGTAAATCTTTTTGCGAACTTCAAATAATCATGCCTGTAGGTATAAGCTTTTTTGTTTTTTCACAGATTGCCTTTTTAATTGATACGCACAATGAATGTAACGGAAATATAAAGGAAGAAGAAAAATTATCATCTGTAAGTCTTACCGAATATTTATTGTACATAACCTATTTTCCAAAAATAGTTCAGGGTCCTATTGCTCTTCCCTACGAAATCATTTCTAAGTTCAGAAATAAAAATAATAGAATATTAAATTCTATTTATTTTAGAAAAGGAATAGAATTATTTGTCATTGGTCTTTCCAAGAAAGTTCTCCTTGGAGATAATCTTGCAAAAATTGCTGACTATGGTTTTAAGTACACATATTATATGGATACTCTTACAGGTGCACTCGTACTTGTTTCTTATGCTTTACAGCTTTATTTTGATTTTTCAGGTTACTGTGATATGGCAGAAGGTGTCAGTCTAATGTTTGGAATAGAACTTCCAATCAATTTTAATTCTCCTTATAAAGCCACCAGTATAAGAAATTTGTGGCAAAGATGGCACATGACACTTACACGCTTTTTTGTCAGATATGTTTATATACCTCTTGGTGGTTCACACAAAGGAGGAATAAGAACAGCAATAAATGTAATTATTATTTTTATATTAAGTGGCTTCTGGCATGGTGCAGGCTGGACATATATATGTTGGGGACTGATCATGGGAATAATGGTTGTTTTTGATAATCTCGGTATCATGGCTACTTCCGGGGATTTGAAAAAACACTATCTGCTTAGGGATAAACCCTTATTTGTAATCCCTGTCCTTGCAGGAAGATTTTTAACTTTTTGTATGTTCCTTCTATCACTTATATTTTTCAGATCACAGAATCTTACCTATGCTATCCAGTTCATTAAACAATTAGGTATATTCACCTGGCCAGGATTTATGTATAAAACTGCAGCAAATCTTGATATATCTGAAAACTATCTACTTATTACAGCAACCAATCTTTTTGCTAAAAACATGATAAACGTGGTTTACGTAGTAAGCTGGCTAGTATTACTTTTTATATCTTTCATTGTAATATGCAGTAAAAATGCTCATGAAATAGTAGAAAAAGGTAATCCTTCACGTAAGTTTACATTACTTTTGATAATACTATTTACATGGTCATTTATATCTTTATCCCAGGTAAGCACATTTATTTATTTTCAGTTCTGATTTTTTTGTAAAGAGGCTTTGATTGAATAAAAATAATTCTTTTATTAAAAATTTTATAACCGGTACACTTATAATTCTTTTTCTTATAGGTATAATTGTGTTTCTGATAGATCCGTTTTTCCATTATCATAAACCATGGTTCGGTTTGAAAGCCGTTCTAAATGATAAGGAATATCAATGTATAGGGACATTAAGGAATTTTGATTATGATGCCGTTATAGTTGGTTCCTCTGTTGCTGAAAACAACGACAACAGCTGGTACGATAATGCTTTTGATTGTAAAACAATAAAGGCTATCCGTTCCTATGGGGCTACTGCTGATCTTTGTTATCTCCTAAATGAAGCTTATTCCTCCGGAAACACTATCAGAAAGGTTTTCTATAATATTGATCCATCATCACTTAATGCAAGTACTGAACCAACTTTTAAATCTACAGGATGTCCAATGTATCTGTATGATAAAAATCCTTTAAACGACATTCAATATCTCTACAATAAAGGAGTATTGTTTGAGAAAATTCCTTATATGATAGTTAATTCATATATTGTGGATTATGATGAAAATCTTTCCTACAGTTGGGCTAAGTGGAAAACATTTAATAAAGAATCTTCACTTGGATTGTATTTCAGACCACGCACCGTTAAGAAAATGATGAATGAAAATATCTATGATGATAAGCTTTCAGTTAATATTGAAATTCTGACAGATGTTGTCAAAATGCACCCTGAAACAGATTTTTATTTTTTCTATCCTGCATATTCCATGTTATGGTGGGACGGAATCTACAGAACCGGTGAAAGAGATGCTTTTATTCATTGTGAAAAGGAAATGACAAAAGCTCTTTTATCTTTTGATAATGTAAAAATTTTTTGTTTTCAAAATGAGCCTGAAGTAATATCAAATCTTGATAATTATATGGATTCAATACACTTTTCACCGGAAATTAACAAGCTAATGCTTGATCAGATGATATCAGGTGAATATAGAATGACAAATGAAAATTATGAAGAAATATTAGACGGCATGAAAATCTATTCAGATAAGATTGTTAATGAACTTATTATCCCTTATGAAAAAGACAATCTGATACAATATGAACAAGTTGATGAGTAATCCATTATAATATTATCAATCGGATTATTAAATAACTTTATCTGGAGAAATTCTTTATCTGTATATATAATATTGCTCTATTGATATTTATTATTTTAATGAAACCAAAAGCTTAAAAATCCCTTATCTTTATTGATAAGGGATTTTGCTTACTTACTTTTAAAAAACAGATTACTTAAGTATTAATCCAACAGGACAGTGATCAGATCCCATTTGATCTTTATATATTACAGCATCCTCAAGTCTGTCTTCCAATTCTTTTGATGTTACAAAATAGTCAATACGCCATCCTGCATTTTTGGCTCTTGCCTGAAATCTATAAGACCACCATGAATAAGCACCTTCCAGATCAGGATAAAAATATCTGAATGTATCTATAAGTCCGGAATTGACAACATTGTCAAATTTTCCTCTTTCCTCATCTGTAAAGCCTGCATGTCCACGATTAGGCTTTGGATTTTTCAAATCTATTTCCTTATGAGCTACATTAAGATCTCCACAGTATATTACAGGCTTAGATTTTTCAAGTTTCTTTACATAATCTAAAAAATCATCTTCCCATACACATCTGTATTGTAGTCTTGAAAGATCGTCCTTTGCATTAGGAACATACACTGTAATTAAATAATAATCAGCATATTCTGCAGTAATAACTCTTCCTTCTTTGTCATGTTCTTCTATTCCAAGACCATATGTAACGTTAATCGGTTCTTCCTTTGAAAATAATGCAGTTCCTGAATATCCTTTTTTTTCAGCATAATTCCAATATTGATGATAACCCTGAATATCAATATCAATTTGACCAGCCTGAAGCTTTGTCTCTTGCAAACCTATAACATCAGGTTGTTCACTATCCATAAATTTTTGGAATTCGCCCTTTGAAACACATGCACGTAATCCGTTTACATTCCAGGAAACCAGTTTTATTGACATAATATTTCCTCTATACGAATAATTTTATAAAGTTTTATTTACCCATTGAAGCTATAAGAGCATCAATTTCAGCTTGACTAAGCATTTTTCCACTATCAGCCGGATTAGGTGCAGCTGCTGCAGGTGTGGAAGCCGCAGGTACCTGAACACTGAATCCTCCACTACCCTGTTGTGATGATTTTCCCATTATACTGGCAAGTAATGCCTGCTGTTCAGGATCAAGTCCGTTTGCATCAATTCCCATTCTTTGTCCTCAATAAATTAAATGTAAACGATATTTTATTATGCACATTTTAGCTTTTTTTTTCTGATTTCACAACCACTAAAATTCTAAAAATACCCTAAATAAATATTTACAATAATATCACTTTTATTTAATTATCCCAGTGTTTCCATTCTTCTCATATTCTTAAGATTATCATCGGTTTCTTTAAGCATCTCCCTAAGTGATAAACTTTCTTCATAATCAAATTCACATATTGAGTAAATGAGATGATTCAAATATTTTGTATTTTCCATTAGAAGCTTATTATTCTGTCTGGCCATCTCTATTCTAAGTTCTTCAGCCTTATCCTCTTCATCTGTAACTTCTATTACAGCAAATTCGTCTCCTCTTATCCTTCCGCACACGCTGTTCTCACCAAATACTTCACTTAAAATATCAGCTACCCTGCAAACAGCATGATCACCTTCATCATGTCCATGAATTGCATTAATATTTTTTAATGATTCCATGTCAATATATGCAACTACAGCATATTTTCCATTTTTAAAACTCATCTTCAAAAGGTCATATGCTTTTGCAAAAAAACCGCTCCTGTTCGGAAGCTTTGTAAGATAATCCTCATCGCCTATATGATCCAAAACAGATCCATCTCTTGCAATTTCTTCCTGACACTGTAAAAGCTCCTCTTCAGTATCAACAAGACATTTTTTCAGAAAATTGATTCTAATACCACACAGAACAATACTTGTCATAAGGTCATCAAAATCACCGATTCTAACACTTTCATCAAATCCCATGATAAAGAATCCGTACTGTTCTTCTCCTCTGAAAACATTACGTATTATTTTTGTTCCTTTTATCTCAGATAAATCAAATATGTCACTTGTATCCATATATTTGACTTTATCTATTTTTTCCGCCTTACCTTCATGTATGGTTATTATTCTTTTACTGTGTTTTGGAACCTGCCATCCCTTTTTTATTGAGCATAGCTGTGGTCTCTCAAGTAAAAATAATTCGAAATCTTTAAATCCCGCATTGGTAATCTTACTGAGTATGAAATCATAGTTATCCTTTGTATAACTGCATTGAGATGCAAATTCGAATAAAGCGGATGTTTTTCTGATTGCATTTAATGCAGCCTCAGCAGAAAACTCTTTTAAGACCTGCTTTCTTGATTTTACTGTATTCCCGGATATTTTCTTTAAAATCTGTTCAATAGCAAGAAATCCTATTTCAAAGTCAGAGTCGTTTTTATCATATTCAACTCTGTCAAATCCCTCCATATCAGAAAGAACAAGCATAGGTTTTTTACCGAATTGATTAAGAAATGATTCCTTTTTTAATATCTTGGCTTCTTTCCCTATACGCTCAATATCTATAACAAGACCATCAAAGCCTGCCTCGTATATATAATCATATACAGCCTGATATTGATATTCATAGGGCTTATCATCATGGAAGTTTTGGTCAGTAATGATTTTTTTTCCGGGAAAAATCACAAGTTCAACACCTAAGTCTCTGGCAGCTATATCTGCTCCGAGACATAAGTCGCACACTTTTTTTTCTTTAAATTCGGTAATTAAAAGCCCAACTCTCATAAGATTTACTCTTCATCTGTATTTTCATTGTTATCGTCAAAGGTATCTGTATTATCATCGAAATTATCCTCAATTTCCACACCTTCATCTTCAGGTATTTCTACCATGGCATCTTCGATGTTCTCAAATTCCTCATCACCATTAGAAATCTTTTCGCGTACTTTTGCTATTGCTACTACACTGACACCTTTGTCAAGATTGATCATCTTAACACCTGATGTGACTCTTCCGTGTATAGTAATTTCTTCCATTCTAAGCTGAATGAGTATTCCGCTGTCTGTGATCATCATTATCTCATGTTCATCCTTAACAGCTTTGACACCTATAACATTTCCGGTCTTCTCTGTTATCTTGTAACATTTTACTCCCTTACCGCCTCTAAGCTGGATATGGAATTCTTCTAGATTTGTTCTCTTTCCGAATCCTTTCTCGGAAACAATAAGAAGTGAATCACCCTGTGAATTAAGCTGCATTCCTACAACATCATCCTGATCACCGAGCATTATACCCCTTACACCCATTGATGATCTTCCTGTAGGTCTTACATCTGTTTCCTTAAATCTGATACACATTCCGTTCTTAGTTACAAGGAATATCTCTGAATCCGATTTAGTAGTCTTAACTTCAATCAGCTCATCGTCATCATCAAGATTGATTGCAGTAAGTCCGTTCTTCCTTACATTGGCAAATTCCATTATAGGAGTTTTCTTAACAGTTCCCTTTCTTGTTACCATGAAAAGGTTCTTTTCTTCTGTGTATTCCTTAATCGGTATTGTTGCCGTTATTTTTTCATCAGGAGAAAGCTGCAGCAGATTTACAATTGCAGTTCCCCTTGAAGTTCTTGATGCTTCCGGAATCTGATAAGCCTTTAATCTGTATGCTCTTCCTTTGTTTGTAAAGAACATAATATAGTTATGAGTTGTAGTCATAAGGAGGTCTTCCACATAATCATTTTCTATAGTGGAAATACCCTTTATTCCTTTACCTCCGCGATTCTGTGCCCTGAAATTATCAATAGACATACGCTTTATGTAACCAACGTTTGTCATTGCAATAACAGTATTAACATTTGGAATCATATCCTCAATGTTAATATCTGAATCGTCGTGTCCGATCTGTGTTTTACGATCATCACCATATTTATCGGAAATCTCGGAAATTTCTTTTCTGATAACACCGAGAAGTACCTTTTTATCTGATAAAATAAGCTTTAATTCTTCGATTCTCTTTAATAGTTCGGCATGCTCCTGCTCAAGCTTGTCTCTTTCCAAACCTGTCAGAGTACGAAGACGCATATCTACGATTGCCTGCGCCTGAACATCAGATAATCCAAAACGTTCCATTAACTGTTCTTTTGCTATCTGAACAGTAGAACTTCCTCTTATGATCCTTATTACTTCATCAATATTATCAAGAGCAATAAGTAATCCTTCTACAATATGATTTCTTTCTTCAGCTTTGTTAAGATCATATTGTGTTCTTCTTGTCACTACATCTTCCTGATGAACGATGTAGTGATGAAGCATATCAACAAGTCCTAATACCTTAGGTTCATTATTAACCAAAGAAAGCATAATGATACCAAAGGAATCCTGTAACTGAGTATGCTTAAACAGACGATTAAGCATTACATTAGCATTAACATCATGTCTGAGTTCAATGACAATTCTCATACCTTCTCTGTCGGACTCATCACGAAGCGCTGTAATTCCATCAAGTTTCTTAAGCTTTACATATTCTGCTATCTTTGAAATAAGATTTGCCTTATTAACAAGATACGGAAGCTCAGTAACAATAATACGACTTTTTCCGTTAGGCATTGTCTCAATATCTGTAACAGCACGAACAATAACCTTACCTCTTCCTGTTCTGTATGCTTCTTCTGCTCCTCTAGTACCGAGGATAATACCACCAGTAGGAAAATCAGGTGCTTTAACTATAGGCAACAGTTCCTCAATATCTGTTTCCCTATCTTCATTTACTTTATTATCTATCATTTTTATGACAGCAGAAATAACCTCTCTCAGATTATGAGGAGGAATATTTGTAGCCATTCCGACAGCTATACCTGTTGTTCCGTTTACAAGAAGATTTGGAAATCTTGAAGGAAGAACTGTAGGTTCTTTTTCGGTTTCATCAAAGTTAGGAGAAAAATCAACTGTATCCTTGTTGATATCAGCTGTCATCTCCATGGAAATTTTGGTAAGTCTTGCCTCAGTGTATCGCATTGCGGCAGCGCCATCACCATCCACTGAGCCAAAGTTACCGTGTCCGTCAACAAGACAATATCTCATTGACCAGGGCTGAGCCATATTTACCAAAGCTCCGTATATAGAACTATCACCATGGGGATGGAATTTACCCATAGTATCACCTACGATACGTGCACATTTACGATGCGGCTTATCAGGTCCGTTATTCAATTCTATCATTGAATACAAAATTCTTCTCTGAACCGGTTTTAATCCGTCTCTTACATCAGGAAGTGCACGAGAAGCTATAACACTCATCGCATAATCGATGTAATCAGCTTCCATGGTTTTTTGAAGGTCAACCTCTTTAATCCTGTCAGTGGTTACCTGATCAAAAATATCATCGGCTAAATCTTCACCATTGTTATTGTTATTATTGTTATCAGCCATCTTTTCCCCTTAATTATATATCCAGGTTTTTAACAAACTTAGCATTTTTCTCGATAAATTCACGTCTTGGTTCTACCTTATCACCCATAAGTGTTGTAAACGTAACATCTATATCTGACTCTGCTTCTTCATCTATGTTTACTCTAAGGAGTACTCTTCTGTCAGGATCCATTGTAGTTTCCCAAAGCTGTTCAGGATCCATCTCTCCAAGTCCCTTATAACGCTGAATCTTATTATTTTGGTCACGTCCTACATCATTAAGGATCTTATTAAGTTCATCATCACTATATGCATACCAGACCTTTTTGTTTTTCTCCAATTTATAAAGCGGAGGCTGTGCAAGATATACATGTCCGGTCTTTATAAGTTCAGGCATGAATCTGTAAAGGAATGTGAGCATTAGTGTTGCTATATGAGCACCGTCAACATCGGCATCAGTCATTATGATGATTTTATTGTAACGAAGCTTTTCAATATCAAAATCATCATGTATTCCTGTTCCAAAGGCAGTTATCATTGCCTTAATTTCAGCATTTCCGTATATCTTGTCAATTCTGGCTTTTTCAACATTAAGAATTTTTCCTCTAAGTGGAAGAATAGCCTGTGTAGCACGAGATCTTGCTGTCTTTGCTGATCCACCGGCGGAATCACCCTCAACAATGAATATTTCACAATTTTTAGGATCTTTATCAGAACAATCCGCAAGCTTTCCGGGAAGTCCGAGTCCATCAAGCGCAGATTTTCTTCTTGTCAAATCTCTTGCTTTTCTTGCAGCATCCCTTGCATGCTGAGCAAGGATTGCTTTTTCAAGAATAACCTTTGCTACCTGAGGATTCTGTTCAAGGAAATATGTAAGCTGCTCTGATACTACACTATTAACAGCTCCTCTTGCTTCACTATTACCAAGCTTTTGCTTAGTCTGACCTTCAAATTGAGGATCTTCTATCTTTACACTGATAATTGAGGTAAGTCCCTCTCTTATATCATCACCTGTAAGATTATCCTCATTATCCTTTAACATCTTTTTTTCACGTGCATAGTCATTAAAGGTCTTTGTGAGCGCAGCCTTAAATCCCTCAAGATGTGTACCACCTTCAGGAGTATTAATATTATTTACAAAAGTGTAAGTACTCTCGTTAAATGAATCATTATGCTGAAGTGAGACTTCAACCTGTACATTATTCTTGTTTCCTTCAAAGTACATAATCTGATCATAAAGTACTGTTTTACTCTTATTCAAATATTGGACAAATTCCTTAATACCTCCTTCGTAGTGGAAGGTCTGTTCAACGGGTTCTTCCCCTTCCTCAACACGGTAATCTCTTAAGGTAATTTTCAGTCCCTTTGTAAGGAAAGCCATTTCTCTTAGACGCTGTTTTAATATATTGTAATCAAAAACAGTTGTCTCTTTGAAAATCAAAGCATCGGGTTTAAAGTATACTTTTGTTCCTGAAGTAATAGCATCTGTTGTACCGACTACTTTGAGAGGATAACATACTTTTCCTCTTTCATAGCGCTGTTGATAAATCTTTCCTTCTCTCACAACCTGAACTTCCAACCATTCAGAGAGAGCATTAACAACTGATGCTCCAACGCCATGAAGTCCTCCGGATACCTTGTATCCTCCACCGCCAAACTTTCCACCTGCGTGAAGAATCGTAAATACTACCTCAACACCGGTAAGACCTGATTTATGGTTAACATCTACGGGAATTCCTCTTCCGTTATCCATTACAGTAATAGTATTATCAGCATTAATATTAACTTCTATGTGATCACAAAATCCTGCCAATGCTTCATCAACAGAGTTATCAACTATCTCATACACCAGGTGATGAAGTCCTCTTGCAGCCGTAGTACCGATATACATTCCCGGTCTCTTTCTTACTGCCTCAAGTCCTTCAAGAATCTGTATTTGATCCGCACCGTAATTATTTTCAACGTTACTCATTATTTTCCTCTTATTCTTCAGGTATACTTCCGTTTACAACCTTGAAAACCTTATTAATTTCAAAACGATTATTAACAAATTCATCAAGACCGGTACATGTAATAATTGTTTGTATGTCACCGATCGTATTAAGCAGATAATTCTGTCTGTTACTGTCAAGTTCAGATAAAACATCATCCAACAACAATACCGGATTTTCTTTTTTTGATTTTTTCACGATTTCAATTTCCGATAACTTTAGCGATAATGATGCAGTTCTTTGTTGTCCCTGTGATCCGTATTTTCTTATGTCTATCTCATCCGGAACATTTTGAGTACATACATTGAAAGAAAAATCATCCTTATGAGGCCCAACAGTAGTCTGTTTTAAATAAATATCTTTCTGCCTGCTGTTTCTAAGCTTTTCCTCATATTCATCAACTGTGACATTAGGCTCATAATATATCCTGAGCTTTTCTCTTTCACCTGTTAGCTTGTTATGTATTGGATCAACTATCTCGCAGAGATCCTTTATAAATTTATCGCGGGATTTAATAATAACTGATCCATATTCAAGAAGCTGCTTATCCTGAACATCCAATAGAACACTATTTTCAGGATGTTCAAACATATCTTTTAAAACTTTATTTCTCTCAGTGATCAGTTTGTTGTATTTTGAAAGGTTCTCTAAATAAATTTGATCCAGCTGACAAAGCTCCATATCCATGAATCTTCGTCTCTCTGCCGGACCATCTTTAATAATACTAAGATCCTCTGGTGAAAAAAATACAACATTACATCTTCCTACAAGATCTGAAGCTTTTCTAATCTTCTGACCGTCAATTGCAATTCCTTTGGATTTACTTTTTCTAAGGTGCATATCTACACGATATTCTGCACCATCTCTTTCGATTATTGTTCTGATATGTCCCTCTTCTTTACCAAAGGAAATAATTTCTTTATCCTTACTTCCTTTGTGGGACTTAGTAGTAGCAGCAAGATAAATAGCCTCAAGAATGTTGGTTTTTCCTTGGGCATTGTCACCATAAAGAATGTTGGTTCCACTGCTGAATTCTATTTTTAAATTTTTATAATTTCTAAAATCTGCAAGTTCTAATGACTTAATTATCATTTCGTTATTTGTACCTGAATGCCTTCGTATTCGATAGTATCTCCGCTGTAAAGTTTACGCCCTCTTCTGGTTTCCACCTCCCCGTTAACTTTAACAAGACCATCCTGAATATCTACCTTGGCATCTACTCCTGATTCTTCAAGTCCTGCTTTTTTCATAGCCTGTCCAAGCTTGATAAAATCATCGCCTTCTCTTAAATTGATTGTAATATTTTCCATTTTTCTCAGCTCACTGTTGTAAAGTTTATGGGAAGTACAAGGTAAATATAGTTAGAATCCTTGTCTCTTATGAAACACGGTGCCTTTGGATTTACCATATAAATATCAATATTTTCATCCTCAATAACACGAAGTGCATCAATAAGGAACTTGGGATTGAAACCTATTATCAAATCCTTTCCCTGTTTTTCTATTTCAATCTCTTCATCCATACTTCCTATGGTTGAATTGATCTTCAATTCCATTTTTTCATCATTTATCGAAATAATTACAGGCTTTTTATCGCCTTCTTTAACAAGAAGAGTTGCTCTGTCTATACAATCAAGCATCTCTTTTCTTGAAATTGTCATTTTTGTCTCATAATCACTTGAGAGCATTTGATCAATATTAAAGTATTCACCCTCTAAAAGTCTTGATACAACTATAGTTTTATCGAACTCAAAGAGTATATGCTTATCTGTAAAGAAAATATCTACATTATTCTCGGTACTGTCTGTGATAATTTTGCTTATATCAGACAATGTTTTTCCGGGAACAACTACCTTCTTAGGTTCATATGAATTTTGAAGCTTAACTTTTCTGATTGAAATTCTGTGTCCATCAAGAGATACAAGCTTTAAAACATCCTGATTGATTTCAAAAAGCTCGCCACTCATCATCTTATTAGCATCATTTTCTGCAATAGAAAAGATAGTCTGCTGTATTACATTTTTCAATGTATACTGAGAAACTGTAATTCCATCTATCCTTTCAATAATTGGAAGATATGTAAAATCATCTGCATTTCTTCCTACAATACTGAATTTTGCCTTCTCACAGGTAATACTTACTTTTCCGTTTGAATCAGAATCAATTGTTACATCACTGTCAGGAAGTTTTCTTATAATATCAAAGAATATCTTCGCATCAATTGCAATATATCCTCTCTCTAAAATATTGCCTTCAATCTCGGTTTGTATTCCAAGTTCCATATCATTAGCAATAAATTTTATGACACCTTCGGTAGCATCTATTAGAATGCATTCCAATATAGACATAGTTGTCTTATTAGGAACAGCCTTAGATACTATCTGTAATCCGGCAATAAGATTTGATTTTGAACAAACAAATTTCATGAATGAAAAAACTCCCTCCGGCGATAATGTGGTTTTACACAAAGCGCCATATATAAATAAATTAATTATTTTAGTAATAAATAGTAATAATAGTTGTAGATTTGTGGAAATCCTTATCTATTATACAATTTATCTGGCTTATTTACAAATTTTTAATAGTTGATAAATAAAAATTTAATGTTGAAAAGCTAAATGTTACACACGAGGCAAATTTCGCGATTTAAGGCTATAAAAAAGTTTTCCACTCCTATCCCCAATTTATAAACAATTTATAAAGTATTTATAAACTGAGTTATCCACTTACATCAAGCTGAGGGGTTTAGTTTCTTATTAATAATATCAATATTTCTGTTTAGCTCATCATCAATCTCTAACAGATCTTTTATCTTACTGATACCACTCATTACAGTAGTATGATCTTTTTTACCGAGAGCTTTTCCGATTTCCTCAAGAGGTGCGTCGGTGAGTTCTCTGGCAAGATACATAACTATCTGTCTTGGAAGAACAATCTCTTTATTTCTCTTCTTAGAAGCAATATCTTCCTGTCTTACATTATATTGCTCGCATACTGTAGTAATAATAAGAGGTATTGTAATAACTTTTGACACATCCGGATAAATGATATCCTTGAGTGCTTCCTTTGCGTTATCCAAAGTTATTTCTACTTTATTAAGACGTGAAAAGGCTATTATTTTGTTATATGCCCCTTCTAGTTCTCGTATATTTGATTTGATGTTGGTTGCTATATATTCAAAGATTTCATCGTCGATATGTTTTGAATAACTTTCGGCATTCTTTTTAAGAATGGCCATTCTGGTTTCATAATCAGGAGCCTGAATATCAGATATTAGTCCCATTTCGAAACGTGATCTGAATCTTTCTTCAAGTGTTTCCATTTCCTTTGGTGGTTTATCTGATGAAATGATAATTTGTTTTCCTGACTGATGAAGAACATTAAATGTGTGAAAGAACTCTTCCTGTGTACTTTCTTTTCCTATAATAAACTGTACGTCATCTACCATAAGCACATCTACTGTACGATATTTATCTCTAAGTCTGCTCATGGCTTCGGCTTTACCACTTCTTATTGATTCTATAACTTCATTTGTAAATTGCTCTGATGTAACATACAAAACCTTAAAATTCGGATTGTTTTCTATAATAAAATGACCAATAGCATGCATAAGGTGAGTTTTTCCAAGTCCCGGTCCTCCGTAAAGGAAGAGAGGATTGTAAGCTTCTCCTGGTGATTCTGCTACCGCAAGAGATGCATTGTAAGCAAATCTGTTATTACCACCAACTACATATGTATCAAATACATATTTGGGATTAAGATTTGAAAATTCATAGTTATTTTGGTTAATTCGAGAATCATTTGAATTATTATGTTGAGTTTCTTCATTATTAATATGTGCATCTTTTTCCAGTAAGAATTCTACTTCAACATTTTCATTTAAAAACTCAGATAAAGTAACCTTAAAAAACATTTGATACTTTCTCTCTATATAATTAAGGAAGTTACTGTCATCAAAAGGAATTAAAACAATAACTGTGCCATTTTCATATTTGAAAAAGGATAATGGCTTTATCCATGTATCAAATGAAATAGCAGTCATTCCAAGCTCTCTGCGTATTTCGTCCTTCAAGCTGTCAAAGTTATCAGCTAGTTTTTTTGTTATTTCTGTTGCTTTTTCCATAAAAATCTCCATTTTGTGAATTTACGCTTTATTTTATCTTATGGAAAACTAAATATCAAATTAAGGGAAATTGTGGATAACTTTTTTAAAAAAAATATTTTTTAATGTCATTTTCTTATATAAGAGGAAAAAGTGGAAAAGTAATAATAAGATACACACCGTATCAAACCCGCATAAATACTGAATTCTAAAAAAATATTCACATCTTTATCAAAATGTTTTCCACAAA
Source organism: Butyrivibrio sp. AE3004 (assembly GCF_000703165.1). NCBI lineage: Bacteria > Bacillati > Bacillota > Clostridia > Lachnospirales > Lachnospiraceae > Butyrivibrio > Butyrivibrio sp. AE3004. The sequence continues at coordinate 3,298,356 of NZ_JNLQ01000002.1, read as the reverse complement.
CTATCCACAATTTGTGGATAAGAAATATAAATTTACAGATAATAACAGTTTATCCACAAAATCAACATTTAGATGTGGATAAGTTTTTTTTACACCATATATTGATAAACATTTTTTTTAATAATTTTATAAGTTATCCACAATTTATTTTATAACTTGACGGAAATGCTTAATTTTATTATAATAACAACGATTTTTTCTGATTCAGACAATTATATTATTTGCTAAATAGATCTAAGAAGGAGGTGTATTTCGACTATGAAGAGAACTTATCAGCCGCATAAGCTTCAGAGAGCTCGTGTTCACGGCTTTAGAGCAAGAATGGCAACTAAGGGAGGCAGAAAGGTACTTGCTGCCAGAAGACTTAAGGGTAGAAAGAAAATATCTGCATAATAGGGACCACATTATGTTGTGGTCTTATTACGCGAATGTGCATAGATGCATATTCGCGTATTTTCTTATTTTGTAATATTTTATGAAATAAGACTTTCCGATAAGGATAATAATATGCAAAAAACAGAAAGTTTAAAGAAAACCGCTGATTTTCATCTTGTTTATAAGACGGGTAAAAGCTACGCAGATAAAAATATTGTTGTTTATGTCAGAAAAAATGATACAAATATGAACAGATTGGGAATTTCAGCAAGTAAAAAAGTAGGTAACAGTATTGTAAGGCACAGGTTTGCAAGACTTGTTAGAGAAGTTTACCGACTACATGAAAATATATTTAATAGTGGTTTAGATATAGTAGTCGTGGCCAGAAGCCGTGCTAAGGATGCTTCATATTTTGATATAGAAAAATCATTCTTATATCTGGCCTGTAAGTCTCATCTAAGAAAAAATGATGAGGTGAAAGATGAAGAAGATACTGATATTACTAATTAGGTTTTATCAAAGGTATGTTTCTCCTTTAAAGAGAACAAAATGTCCGTATATACCGACTTGTTCACAATACGGATTGGAAGCAATAGAAAAATATGGTGCAATAAAAGGAAGCTTATTAGCCGCATGGAGAATACTTAGATGTAATCCTTTTTCAAGTGGCGGATATGATCCTGTACCGTAATTATCGGAGGATTAGTTTTGAGTATTGTTACACTTACACAATATCAGGGGAAAATTGTAGGTCCGATTGCCTGGCTGCTTGGCCATATTATGAATTGGATTTTTATATTCCTTAATAAGATAGGTATACCAAGTACCGGTCTTGCAATTATTTTATTTACTATTATTATTAATCTCTTGCTTTTGCCCTTAACTTATAAGCAGCAGAAGTTTTCTAAGCTTCAAAGCAAGATGAATCCTGAGCTTCAGGCTATTCAAGCTAAGTATAAAGGTAAGAAAGATAATGATTCAATGCTGGCTCAGCAGGAAGAAATAAAAGCTCTTTATGCTAAGTATGGCGTTTCTCAGACAGGTAGTTGTGTTCAGATTTTAATACAGTTTCCTGTAATGATAGCTCTTTACAGAGTTATTTATTCAATGCCTGCTTATGTTAGTCAGATTAAACAGGCTTTTTATCCTTTGGTAAGTCAGCTTAGGGAGACAGTAGGAGCTGCTGATTTTATTCAGACACTTTCAAGTGCTTCTCAATATGCGAAACAGTTTACTAATGAAGCATTTACTTCTGGTAATACTACTTATATAGAGAATACTTTCATTGATGTTCTTTATAAGTCATCAACATCTGATTGGAATGCACTTACTGAAAAATTTGGAAGTCTTTCTGATTCTATAAATAATACGCACAACTTACTTAATACTTATAATAGTTTTCTTGGATTAAATATTGGTGATTCACCTTCATATATGATTCAGACTGCTTTTAATAATAAGTCATTTGTAATGTTTATTGTTGCGCTTATTATTCCCGGACTTTCATTTTTAACACAATGGATAAGCTTAAAACTTATGCCTCAGCCTGCAACTTCAAATGATCCTAATGATCAGGCTGCACAGATGGCTAATTCAATGAAAACAATGAACATGATGATGCCTGTTATGTCATTATTCTTCACATTTACTTTCCCTGCAGGTCTTGGTATTTATTGGATTATAGGTGCTGTTGTTCGTACAATTCAGCAGATTGTTATAAATAAGCATATTGATAAGATGGATATTGATGCTCAAATAGCGAAGAATGCTGAGAAGTATAACAAGAAAATGGAGGAGATGAAAGCTACTCCTCAGATGAACCGCTATGCTAATATGAATACCAGAACTATGAACAGTTATTCTTCAACACGTTCTGATAAGGAGAAGGAAGAAGGGCTTAAAAAGGCAAACGATATTTACGAATCCGGAAAAGCTAATAAGAAAAGTTTGCTTGCCAGAGCAAATATGGTTAAGGAATTCGATAATAAGAATAATTAATTAGGGGATACGATTATGGATTATATTGAAATTTCAAAAAAGACTGTTGAAGATTGTATAACCGAAGCATGCGCACAGCTGATGGTAACAAGTGATAATCTTGATTATGAAGTGATTTCTACTGGTTCTACCGGTTTTCTTGGTTTAAATGTAAAACCTGCAATTATAAGAGCAAGAGTTAAATCAGATGAAACAAAAAATGTAGAAAAGAAAACTACTTTGGAAGAGCAGATTGAATCTAAGGTAAAAGAACAGGCAGAAAAGAAGGCTGCTGTTAAATTAGAAAAAACAGAAGAAAATATTACTGAAGTTACAAATACCAATTCAAATGTAACAGAGGAAAAAGAAATAACTTATAGTTTTGATCATGAATTTATTACAAAAGCAAAAGAGTTTCTTTCTAAAGTATTTGGCGCTATGAATATGAAAGTTGATATTAATGCCAAATATAATTTAACAGATAAGGTTCTTGAAATTGATCTTTCAGGAAATGAAATGGGTGTTCTGATTGGCAAAAGAGGCCAGACTCTTGATTCACTTCAGTATCTTATATCTCTTGTAGTTAACAGAGACAGTGAAGATTATATTCATGTAAAAGTTGATACAGAAAATTATAGGGATAGAAGAAAAGCAACTCTTGAAAATCTTGCAAAGAATATTGCTTATAAGGTTCGAAAAAATAGACAATCCGTTTCTCTTGAACCAATGAATCCTTATGAAAGACGTATTATTCATTCAGCACTTCAGGCTGATAAGTATGTTACAACTCATAGTGAAGGTGAGGAACCTTTCCGCAGAGTTGTTGTAACTCTTAAGAAATAACAAAATATTAAGAGCTGCCATTGATTTTATATTAATTTCAATTGGCAGCTTTTATTGCATTTTTTATATTTTTATTTTTTGAGGAATAGAAATGTTTTTTAAGGAAGATACAATATGTGCTATAGCAACTGCAATGATTGATGCCGGAATTGGAATAATCAGAGTTAGTGGTGATAAAGCTATAGAAATAGTAGATAAGTTATATATAGATGCTAAAGGAAATCATAGCCTTAAACTGTTTGAAAGCCATACTATAAATTATGGTTTTATTGTTGATGATAACAATAATAAAGTTGATGAAATAATGGTTTCATTAATGAAAGCACCGAGGAGTTATACAAAAGAGAATGTTGTTGAGATTAACTCACATGGTGGAAGACTTATAATGGAAAAAATATTGAATCTTCTTATTTCGAACGGATGTAGAATTGCTGAACCCGGTGAATTTACAAAAAGGGCTTTTTTAAATGGGAGAATTGATCTTACCAGGGCAGAAGCAATAATGGATCTTATACATGCTCAAAATGAATTTTCGGTAAAAAATTCAGAACTTCAGTTGAATGGATTATTATTTAAAAAAGTCGATGAACTAAGAAAAGAAATTTTATATGAAATGGCATATATAGAATCTGCCATCGATGATCCTGAAAATTATGATCTGACTGATTATGACAAAACGATTAGAAGTAAAAATAATGAATGGATCGATAAACTTGAAAAAATGATCAATACTTCTGATGAAGGTATTATTCGAAAAGATGGAATAAAAACTGTTATTATTGGTAAGCCAAATGCCGGAAAATCATCCCTTCTTAATAAACTAGCAGGAGAGGAAAAAGCGATAGTAACAGATATAGAAGGTACGACAAGAGATGTTATAGAAGAAAATATAAGATTAGGCGATATTATACTTAAAGTTATGGATACTGCAGGAATAAGAGATACTGAGGATAAAGTTGAAAAAATTGGTGTCGATAGAGCTGTTAAATCTGCAGAGAATGCTGATCTTATTTTATATATTATAGATTCAACAGATGATTCTGTTTCAACTGATGACAGAATAAAAAAGATAATATCTGATAAGAATGTAATTATACTTCTTAATAAAAATGACATCAGTGATAATATCAATTCACTAGAAAATGATATAAAAAAAATATATGGAATTGAAATACCTGTAATAAAGACATCAATGATTGATGATACAGGTATTGATGAGTTAAAACATATAATAACTAATTTATTTTTTAATGGTGACATATCATTAAAGGATGAAATATATATAACAAACATAAGACAAAAAGAAGCATTGCTAAATTCACTTGATAGCTTGAAAAAAGTTCAGGCCAGTATAGATGCTTCTATGTCAGAGGATTTTTATTCAATAGATCTCATGAATGCTTATACTTTCTTAGGTGAAATAATAGGCCAGGAAGTAGATGAAGATCTTGTTGAAGAAATATTCTCAAAATTCTGTATGGGTAAATAATTTTATTGGAGATTTTTTATGTTAGCTGATAGCGTTGATGTAATTGTAATAGGTGGTGGACATGCAGGTTGTGAAGCTGGACTTTCTGCCGCACGAATCGGATTAAAAACAATATTATTCACTTTAAGTGTCGATAATATTGCATTTATGCCATGTAATCCACATATAGGTGGATCATCTAAAGGACACTTGGTTAGAGAAATTGATGCACTGGGCGGTGAAATGGGAAAAAATATTGATAAAACATATCTCCAGTCTAAAATGTTAAACAAATCAAAGGGTCCTGCCATTCATTCACTTCGTGCTCAAGCTGATAAATTGGAATATTCTAAATCAATGAAGATGATTCTGCAGAATCAGGAAAATTTAATCATTAAGCAATCTGAAATTTCAGAAATTATTTTTGAGGATTTTAAAGAGACAGATGATGAATTCATAAATCATGGATACGAGAAAAAAATTAAAGGTGTAAAAACAGTTACGGGATTAGTATATGAAGCAAAAGCTATAATATTATGTACCGGAACATACCTAAAGAGCAGATGCTTATGTGGAGAATCAATTTCTTATACCGGACCTAATGGATTACAACCTTCTAATCTTTTATCTGATTCCCTGATAAAAGCAGGAGTTGAACTTAGAAGATTTAAAACTGGAACACCTGCAAGAATGGATGGAAATTCAATTGACTTCTCAAAAATGGAAATCCAGTATGGTGATACTCCTGTAGTTCCTTTTTCTTTTGACACAAATCCTGACGATATACAGAAAGAACAATTTAATTGCTGGTTAACCTATACAAATGAAAAAACACATGAAATTATACGAAATAATATAAATAGATCTCCAATATATGCGGGAATAATTGAGGGTATAGGTCCTAGATATTGCCCATCTATTGAAGATAAAGTTGTAAAATTTCCTGATAAAATAAGACATCAGGTATTTATTGAACCCGAGGGTACTTATACAAATGAGATGTATGTAGACGGTATGTCATCATCTATGCCTGAGGATGTACAAGTTCAAATGTATAGAACAGTACCCGGTCTAGAAAAATGTATTATTGTAAAAAATGCATATGCAATAGAGTATGATTGTTTATGTTCGGGACAGCTTGCACCTACATTAGAAATAAAGAAGATAAAAGGACTTTTTAGTGCAGGACAATTTAACGGTAGTAGTGGCTATGAGGAAGCAGCAGCTCAAGGACTTTATGCAGGTATAAATGCATGTATGCAAATTTTAGGAAAACCTTATATTTCTATTGATAGATCTGAGGGATATATAGGAGTTCTTGTTGATGACATTGTTACAAAGGATAATCTAGAGCCTTATAGAATGATGACATCCAGAGCTGAATATAGATTGTTACTTAGACAAGATAATGCTGATATTCGTTTAAGAAAAAAAGGTTATGAAGCTGGTCTTATTTCAGAAGAAAAATACAAATCACTTATTTTAAAAGAAAAACAGATAGAAGATGAGATGAATCGTTTAAAATCAATAAAAGTTGGAGCCTCATCTAATGTGCAGGATTTTATGGAAAGACATAATTCTCCTAAATTGAAAACAGCAGTTTCACTTGCTGAACTTATTTGTCGTCCTGAACTTGATTATCAAAGCATTGAAGAACTTGATATGGATAGACCAGAATTATCTAAAGATATAATTGAACAGGTTGAAATCAATATAAAGTATGAAGGTTACATAGATAGACAAAAAAGACAAGTTGAAAAATTTAGAAAGATGGAAAATAAAAGAATTCCTTCAGACATAAATTATGATGATGTATTAAGTTTACGACTTGAAGCAAGAGCAAATCTGAAAAAAATTAAACCAGTTAATGTTGGTCAGGCATCTAGAATCAGTGGAGTTAATCCTGCTGATATTTCTGTATTACTTGTTTATTTAGAAAATTATTCAAGAAATAATTATAACCACTAATTGTATTATATGTTTCACGTGAAACACTATATATTGTATTTTTTAAGGAGTAAAAAAATTTGAATAATAACTTTAATAATTTTATTAAAGATGTTGGAGAATTTAATATTAGTCTTACAGACTATCAGTTAGAGCAGCTGGAAAAATACTATGAATTACTAATTGAATGGAATGAAAAAATAAATCTTACTGCAATCACTGATTTTAATGATGTATGTAAATTGCATTTTGTTGATTCTATTTCAGCTGCAAAAATTTTTGATTTTAGTGATCAGAATTATTCATTGATTGATATTGGTACTGGTGCAGGCTTACCCGGTATTGTATTAAAAATTGTATTTCCAAAACTGAACATAACTTTACTTGATTCATTACAAAAGAGAATAAATTTTTTGGATACTGTGATAGAAAAATTAGATCTAAATACGGAAGGTAAAATAGTTACAGTTCATGGTAGAGCAGAAGATTTAGCAGATTATAAAAAGGGTGAATTAAGAGAAAAATATGATATAGCTGTTTCTCGGGCTGTAGCAAAATTCTCCACTTTATGTGAATATGATTTACCTTTTGTAAAAGTTGGTGGAAAGTTTATTGCATATAAAGGTGATAAAGGTACAGAAGAAATAGCAGAAGCAAAAAATGCGCTGTACTTATTAGGTGGAAAAATAAATATAAAAGAGGAATTTAATCTACCAAATTCTGATATAAGAAGAACAATATGCATTATAGATAAGGTTCAAAAAACATCATCCAAATATCCAAGAAAAGCAGGAACACCTCAAAAAAATCCTTTGTAATAAAAATTTAGTTAAATATGTAATAATTTCTGATTTAAATTCATAATTAGTTACTTCTATTTACTATATAATATATAAAAAATATATATTAAAAAAGTTTCACGTGAAACATTGAAAATTTAAAAATATTATTCATACAATAAATTGTTTCACGTGAAACATATAAACGCAATATATAGTTGTATTAAGTCGTGAAACATTAATTACTTGAATATTGTATCGACAATATAAACAATTACATATAGAAATATAAAACTGACAAAGATAAATTGTGTTATAATTACAAAGTTGAAAAATTAAAGAGGGAGAGAAAAAGTAAATGGGAAGAGCAATAGCTATAGCCAACCAAAAGGGTGGAGTCGGTAAGACTACAACATCTATAAATCTTTCAGCTACACTCGCTGAAAAAGGAAAAAAAGTTCTTGTTATTGATACAGATCCTCAGGGAAATACAACCAGTGGTTTTGGATTAAATAAGAATCAGTTAGAAAACACAATCTATGAATTGCTAATAGGAGAATGTAATGTAAACGATGCATTATATACAAATGTAGTAGATGGTGTAGATATTATTCCTTCAAATGTAAATCTTGCTGCAGTTGAGATTGAGTTAATAGATATGGAAGAAAAGGAGTTTATTCTAAGGAACGCAATAGAAAAAATTAGAAAAAACTATGACTTTATAATAATAGATTGTCCTCCTTCTTTGAGTATGTTAACAATAAATGCCATGACTACAGCTAATACAGTTTTAGTTCCAATTCAATGTGAATATTATGCTTTGGAAGGACTTAGTCAATTAGTACATACAGTTAATCTTGTAAAAGAGAGATTAAATGAAAATCTTGAAATGGAAGGTGTCATATTTACTATGTATGACTCACGAACAAACCTTTCAATGCAAGTAGTTGAAAATGTAAAAGATCATATTTCTGAAAATGTGTATAAAACAATTATTCCAAGAAATATAAGATTAGCAGAGGCACCAAGCTACGGACTTCCAATAAATCTATATGATACAAGATCATCAGGTGCAGAAGCATATAGACTTCTTGCTGATGAAGTAATAGGAAGAAAATTTTAATAATTAAATACAAAGATTTAATTATTAAATTTATAATGATACAATAAAATGTATCACGTGAAACATTATCACTATATATAGTATATTAAAAGAACTTAAGGTATTAGTGAGTATTAATAAATATTATACTAATCTGAGTAAAAAAATATTTGTATATAGATGAATAAAAAAAGAGAAATGAAAGAGGTAAAACATGGCATCAAAGAATGCAAAGAGAGGCCTTGGGAAAGGACTTGATGCGCTTATTGCTCCGGCACCGACTCCAACTAAAAAAGAATCGGATGGAAAACCTGAAGAAGGACAGGTAGTAACAATAAATATAACAAAGGTTGAACCAAATAGAGAACAGCCAAGAAAAACATTTGATGAAGATAAACTATTAGAACTATCTGATTCCATAAAACAATACGGAATAATAAATCCTTTGATAGTTCAAGATAGAGGAGACCACTATGAAATAATTGGTGGTGAAAGAAGATGGCGTGCTGCTAAGAAAGCAGGATTAAAAGAAGTTCCTGTAATAATTAAAAATCTGACAGAAGAAGAAATAGCAGAATATGCGTTAATTGATAATATTCAGAGGGATGATCTTAATCCTATAGACGAAGCGCTTGCATTTAAAAAACTAATCGATGATTTTGGATATACTCAGGACATAGTTGCAGAGAAAGTTTCTAAAAGTCGTGTTGCTATTACAAATTCACTTAGACTATTAAAGTTATGTGAAGAAGTAAGACAAATGGTTATTGATGGTAAACTTTCTACCGGACATGCCAGAGCATTAATTTCAATAGAGGATAAAGAAAAACAAATAGAAATTGCTGAACAGATTTTTGATCAAAAAATGAGTGTACGTGATACGGAGAAGCTAGTCAAAAATCTGGGAAAAGTAAAAAAGCAGAGCAAAAAGGATACAAAAATTAATCCAAGTATTGAATCAGTTTATAGAGATTTGGAAGATAAATGTACACAGGCGACAGGTACAAAAGTTTCTATATCTACAAAAGGTGATGGTGTAGGTAAAATAGAAATTGAATTTTACAGTACGGATGATCTTGAAAAAATTACAGAGCGGTTATTCAGATAGGGGAGAAGTTGAGGGATGAATAGTAACTTGTTGGGACAATTAGGGTTAAATATTGATATTGCTTTTATTCTTATTCCTATTATATTATTGATAATTGTTCTTCTAATATTATTGATAATGCAGTCTAACAGAATTAAAAGTATTGAAAATCAAATATCAAGATTTATGAAAGGAAAAGAAGCTGCTTCACTTGAAGAAGAAATAGTTGCTTTGTTTGAAGATAACAAGTTTATAAAAAAGGCAACAGAAAAAAACCAAAAAGATATAGATGACTTATATGAAAGATTAGCTTCATGCTTCCAAAAAGTCGGAATAATAAAATATGATGCATTTAATCAAATGGGTGGACAATTGAGTTACTCGATTGCATTATTGGATGAAAATAATAACGGATTTTTATTAAATTCTGTACACAGTACAGAAGGCTGCTATTCCTATTCTAAAGAAATCAGAAATGGCAAATGTAAACTCGAACTTGGAGATGAAGAACAGATGGCTTTAAATGAAGCTATTGATTATCAAAACTAACAATTTGTAACCAAAGTTACAATTATAATAAAAGGGGAAAAGAAAATGATAGATATTAAATTCTTAAGAGAGAATCCTGATGTAGTAAAGGAAAATATTAAAAAGAAGTTTCAGGATGAAAAACTCCCGCTTGTAGATGAAGTTATTGAACTTGATAACGAGAGAAGAAGTAATCAGCAACAGGCAGACGAACTTCGCGCACATAAGAATAAAATTTCAAAAGAAATCGGTGCACTTATGGCACAGGGAAAGAAAGAGGAAGCTGAACAGAAAAAGGAAGAAGTAGCAGCTAATGCTAAGAGACTTGCAGAACTTGAGGAAAATCAAAAAATTGTAGATGAGAAAGTAATGAAAATAATGATGGTTATTCCTCAAATTATTGATGAAAGTGTTCCGATTGGTAAAGATGATTCAGGAAATGTAGAAATAGAAAAATTTGGTGATCCTTTTGTTCCAGATTTTGAAATACCGTATCATACAGATATAATGGAAAGATTTAACGGAATTGATTTTGATGCAGCAAGAAGAGTTGCAGGTAATGGATTCTATTATTTGATGGGTGATATTGCCAGACTTCATTCTGCAGTCATTTCATATGCCAGAGACTTCATGATAGACAGAGGTTTTACATATTGTGTACCTCCTTTCATGATTCATGGAAATGTCGTTGAAGGTGTAATGAGTTTTCCTGAAATGGAAGCTATGATGTATAAGATTGAAGGTGAGGATTTATACCTGATTGGAACAAGTGAACATTCCATGATTGGTAAATTCAAGGAACAACAGATTATGGAGGAAGAACTTCCTCAGACACTTACAAGTTATTCTCCTTGCTTCAGAAAAGAAAAAGGAGCACACGGAATTGAAGAGCGCGGTGTTTACAGAATACATCAGTTTGAAAAACAGGAAATGATAGTTGTATGTAAGCCTGGAGATTCAAAGATGTGGTATGACAAGCTTTGGCAGAATACAGTTGATTTATTTAGGTCATTGGATATTCCGGTTCGTACACTTGAGTGTTGCTCAGGAGATCTTGCAGATCTTAAATGTAAGTCATGCGATGTAGAGGCATGGTCACCCAGACAGAAAAAATATTTTGAAGTTGGAAGTTGCTCAAATTTAGGTGATGCTCAGGCAAGAAGACTTAAGATAAGAATAAAAGGAAAAGATGGAAATTATCTTGCACATACATTGAATAATACTGTTGTAGCACCTCCGCGTATGCTTATAGCTTTCCTTGAGAATAATCTCAATGAGGATGGCTCTGTAAATGTACCGGTAGCATTGAGACCGTACATGGGTGGTAAGGAAAAACTAATACCTGTAAAATAATAATAATAATATGCATAAACACAATTGAATTGTGTTTATGCATATTAAGTTGTAAGATGGAGAATATTATTTGAAAAAAATGGAAGGAGGTGAAATCCGTGCATAATTATCTAAGAGCAATTGGTTTTGAAAATTTTAAAAGCAGAGAAGATATACAGCAGCTTATAGCTATGACAGTTCAACAAGCTGATTCCAGATCATATGTAACTAAGGATGGAGAAAAGCTTATCGGAGAATTTTGCAAGGATTTTGCCGATGGGATAGGAATTTGTGTTTGTGGAGAGTTCAATGAACAAGACAAATTTCTATATGATTATTATTATCCATATATCAGGGGAACAAGAATCACAACAGAAGAAGATATTACTGTTTCGAGGCATTCATCAAAAGAATCTTATGCAGGTGTATGTGACGATCTAAGAGTAGGAGTTACAATTATTTTTTATCTTCAAAACATGATACCCTATATAAAGATTCAAAATGAAAACAGATTTCCTATAAAAGGGACAACACTAACATTATCAGCACTATCACTTAAAGGCACAGTTATGATGCCAATTGCCAAAACAGAAAGTGATAAAAGCTTTGCAAAAAAAAGAACAAGAGAAAGAGAAATGCTTATGCATAAAGCCAGAAAAGGTGATGAGTCTGCGATGGAATCTCTTTCTATTGATGACATGGATACTTATAGTGCTATATCTAAGCAGATTAAGACAACAGATATTTACACTTTGGTTGATAATTATTTTATGCCATTTGGAGTTGAGTGCGACCAATATTCAATTATGGGAGAAATAATTGAATGCCATGAGGAAAAAAATTCACTTACAGGACAGACATTAGAAATAATGACAATAAATTGTAATGAATTGATTTTTGATGTATGTATAAATAAAAAAGATTTACTTGGTGAACCAATGCCCGGAAGAAGATTCAAGGGAAATATATGGATGCAAGGAATTGTTAATTATCCGGATATGTGAGAATACGCAATTTTTCAAGTGTTGAATAAAAAAATTCACTGTGATAAAATATCATGGTGTGTGAAGAATAATGATTTATATTCTTTACATAAACAGAATTATATTGCAAGTCTTCGTAGCTCAGCTGGATAGAGCACCTGCCTCCTAAGCAGGGGGTCGGAGGTTCGAATCCTCTCGGAGACGTTTAAATAGATCCTTTTATAAGGGTCTATTTTTTTATAATAATTTTTATAAGATAAAATATTCATCAATGGATGAATATTAGTGCGAAAGGAATATTTTGATATCCAAAATCGCGCCTTACGTAAAGTTTTTGAGAACAAAATTGAAATAAAGGAATATGTATAGTTCAACTATAATGATTCTCTCTATATGATTAGCTAACTGATACTGATATCATCATATTTGTAAAAGCGCTGATACATAAGATATGACAATCCACGTACACGAGAATTGGAAAGTGGATTATGAAAACTATAAACTTCATAAGGAATCTATCGCAAGCGGTATGCCTTATAATAAAAGATGAGGAATAAAATTATGAACAGAGACATATTTATAAGAAACCTTACAAAAGAAAAAATCAAAATGAGTCCCACGGGAAGAAATGCTAATGAACTTTCACAGGAAGAATTCGATAGTTGCTATGAAAGCTTCTTTAACATGATATTTGAAATCGCATCGACTGATGTTTCATCACTTGAAGGTTACGGAGAATTTGATGAGAACAACAAGGCTCCCTTTAAATCTTTGGAAGAATTCATCCGCTCAGATATGATCGATGAGCCTGAAGATGGCTATTGGAAGAATTGGAAGCAAATGTTTGGAACAACATTTTTAAAAAAAGATTACTACTATGAAATAGCAGAAAAAGCTCTTAAGAATGTAACCTTTTGTGAAAAGCAGAGGTTTCTTGTAAACAATAATACGTTTTTTTGTAATATGATTATTAGCGATGATGGAAAAACATATTGTACTGATTGGGGAAGAGCAGGTATTATGGACTATCTGATGGATTTTGCAATCCTAGATCTTAATAAGCCATATCTTATGATTCCTGAAAAGCTCTATGAATATGCGAAGAAAAAGAATATAAAAATAGAAAATTTCAAAGAGCGTTTCTTATGTATGGCATATTATAAAGGAATAGTTACACTCAGATGGCATGCATCAATTGATGACCTTGAATCTTGTGAGTCTATCGTCAGATCAATTAACGCCCTTGAAGAAAGAATGAATAAGCTTGTATGAAATACGAAAATGCAAAAAATATCTTGCCTGAAAAATTATTAGAGGAAGTGCAAAAATATGCTGAAGGAAAAGTAATTTATATCCCAAAGAAAGAATCTGCAAAGGGATGGGGAGAAGCATCCGGTTATCGAAAAAGACTGAACAAGCGTAATTCGATAATCTGTAATAGATATTCTGCAGGTCATTCTATAATGGAAATAGCCGAAGAATTCTACCTTTCACCGGAAACCATAAAAAAACTGGTTTATGGTAAAAAAGTGAATTTACCTATGTTTTCACCAACTATTACTTCTGCAGAAAAATATGCATCACAGGGACTTGGAGAAGAGTGGGTACGCACATTTTTAAGTATTTTAGATAAAGAGATTCCGGATTATTCAGAGTATTTCATGTCAGATTTGATCAGAATCCCTTTAAGACTTATCAACTATAAAAATGTCGAAAAGATGGAATATAATGCTGAGGATTTTTCAAATCTTCCGTTGATAGTTATCTATAAAAACCACGCCTTTTCGGTTCCATATCAGCAGGAATATCTACAATTCCTGAAACAGGAAAAAAGAAATTCTCATTATGCCTTTGTCTTTGCATGCAATGAAGAGTATGGATATTTTTGGAATAATTTTGGAAAAAACTTCAGGAGATAAAATATTAAATTTTTGTAAATAGTAACATAGATATAGAAAAAAGCAGGATAATAAGTGAGTAATAATAGATAATACTATTTTGACCTGGCAATATAAGAATCGATATACCAAATGATATATGATATACTTTTTATAGTTATTACAAAAACGTAATTTTGTTTCTTGATATGTTGTGGCAAACAGTTTATTAAACTATTGCTGCAAGTGGTACGCATAAGGTTGAGGGGATATTTAAATATGAAGAAAAAAATTATTTCAATGATTCTTTTATCTACAATAGTTTTTTCGGGATGTTCATCCACAAATGCCAATAATATTAGTACTTCAGAAGGTACGGAATTAAAAACAGAAAAAAGTCAGGAACAATCGGAAAAAAATGCTGACGCTGAAGCAGACGAAAATGCTTCTAATGATGCTGATGATAATGATACAGTACAGGAAAAGGAAGAAAGTACAACTTCAGATGCCAAAGAGAATGATGAGCAGAGTGAGGAGCAAGCTGAAAAGACGGATGAATCACTGACAAATTCAACTTTTCTTGGAAGTGAGGAAGAGATTTATTATGATGCAAATCTTAAGCCTTCGATTCCTGCATACAAAGTAAATGATGATTTTTCAAATGTTGAATATGATAAGATGTTTGATTATAAATTCAATCCTGAATATACCAGTGAATATAATGATCCGGCTAAGCTTAAGGAAATGCTTATTAAGAATTCATTTGCAATAGTAGATGATAATTACAGTGAATTTTTTGATATTTATGAGAGTAACAGATATAGTTATTTTCCTAATTTTGTAACTGTTGATTCTCTTATGCATACATATCATATCTATTTTGCATATCTGATGAAAAAGACCGAATCTGACTATCTGTCAGAAAAATTACAGACTTTAAGCCTGGAGATGCTTGAAAAATCGAAGAAACAATATGATGAATTAAAAGGAACTGAATATGAAACAGCTGCTTTGAATAACCTTATGTTCTTCTATGTTGGAAATTTGTTACTAGATGACAAAACTGAGAAACCGATAGATGATAAAAATTTTGACCAAATTGTTAATACGGAATATAGCAAGATAATTTCAGCTAAAGGAATAGATAAGTGTCTTCTTACAGATTTAAACGAAGATTACAGTCAATATAAACCAAGAGGTTATTATGAAGGCGACGAAAAAATGGAAAAATATTTCCGTACCATGATGTGGTATGGGAGAATTCCATTTGAATTTGAGGATGAAGATGCCACAAGAAGTGCTATGCTTATAACCATGGCAATTTCAGATAATCCTGATGATTGGATGAGTATTTATAATATTACAAGTTTCTTTGCAGGAACATCAGATGATCCGGGATATACAATACTTTCTTCCATATTGAAAGACAGTTTCGGAAAAGAACCTCAAATTAGCGATTTAGCAGGAAATGATGATGCATTTAAAAAAGTATCAGAAAAGGTGAAGAGCCTTGATCCTCCAAAGATTAATTCTATTCCTGTAATGGAAACCGAGGAAAATCTAATACCGTCATTTAGATTTATGGGACAGAGATTTACAATAGATGCTGCGATCATGCAGCGTCTGATATACAGATCTGTAGAAGAAAATTCTGAAGGTGAAAAAAGATATCTTCCGGATGCACTTGATGTAGCTGCAGTATTGGGATCTGACACAGCTTATACAATTATGAAGGATGAGGGAGCGACAGACTATAAAAAGTATGAAGATAATTTAACCACAATGAAATCTTATTTTGGCGGTAATGAACCGGAATTATGGAATGTTAGTCTGTATTCAGGATGGTTAAATACGCTTAGACCGTTATTGGAAAAAAAGACCGAGGGTTATCCTTCTTATATGCTTTCTGAGGAATGGTCCAGGAAAGATCTGGAAACGTTTGTCGGCTCATATACTGAACTTAAGCATGATACTATTTTATATGCTAAGCAGGTACTAGCTGAAATGGGATCAGGGGAAGATGAAGAGACCCCGGATGATAGAGGCTATGTAGACCCTGAACCGGTTGTATACAGCAGGTTTGCATTTTTATCAAAAAAGACAAAGGAAGGTTTGGAATCCTTTGGAATGATAGATGAGAATGGTAAAAAAGATCTTGATTTATTATCGGAAATGTCATTAAAGCTTCTTGAAATTTCCGAGAAAGAATTGAAAAATGAAAAATTGAGTGATGATGATTATGAGTTTATAAGAACTTATGGAGGAAACCTGGAGCATTTTTGGATTGAAGCAAATAAGGAAAATGTTGACGAAGAACTTATATACAGCTACCAGGCTCCGTGTCCTGTTGTTGCTGATATAGCAACTGATCCAAATGGTCAGGTACTTGAAGTAGGAACAGGAAATGCTTCTACTGTTTATGTTGTATTTCCTATAGATGGAAAACTACATATAGGAAGCGGTAGTGTATATGACTTCTATCAGTTTACTGTACCGATTTCCGATAGAATGACAGACTCAGAATGGAGAGAAGCACTTGAAAATGGTCATTTTGATGACGACTGGAACTGGATTGAAAATACCGAAAAGCCCAAAAAACCTGATTGGACAATGGAATACAGAGTAAAGTGAGATTTAAATTATGAGTTTATTCAGAAAATGGCTGCTGCTTATTTTGGTGGCAGTCATTTTTTCTTTAATACTATTTAGACAGAATATATCGGCAAAAGTATCTGTGCAGGATGAAATTCCTAATTGGATTGAGTGGAATGAACAAACAATAGAAACTGAAAATGAGACTATTTTAAGTATTAATTCTAAAAGGCTAATAGTAAAAAATGAAATGACAGGTCTATATTGGCAGTCGGATAAAGAATTTTTTGTACAGGATGTACTTTCTACCAATCTGGATAGTGATGCGGATGAAGAAATAATAGTTCTATTGTGGAAAAGAGGTAAATATGGAAAACACAGGCCTTTTTGGATAACAGATGCGGATAATAGTTACTCACAGCATATTTTTATATATGATATTGAAAATGACAGGGTATCCCAGAAGTGGTGTACATCTGAATTGGGAAGAGTAATAAAAAGAATGAAAGTAATGGAAAAAAACAATGCCATCATACTTTTTGAAGATACAGATGGCAATAATACCCTTTGGTGCTGGCAGGGATTTGGACTTAAAAATATTGATAACAGCGTAAAAATTATTGCTTTTGGTGACAATATAATTCACAAATCTATATATGAATATGCCTTTAATTTCAAAAATGGAAATTTTGATTTTTTATATGAACCATATAAGGAAGAAATAGCAAAAGCAGATATTTCTGCTATACAGGCGGAGACAATACTTGTTGACAAAAAAGAAGCTGTTTCGGGATATCCATCTTTCGGATCACCAATTGAAGTAGGAGATTCAATAGCAAAAGCAGGATTTGATATAGTATCCTGTGCTAATAATCATTGCCTTGATAAGGGTATTACAGGGATAAATACCTCAACAGATTTTTATGAAGAAAATGGACTTATATGTGTAGGAATACAAAACAGTCGGGATACACAATACAAGCCTTATAAAATAATAAAAAGAAACGGAATCAGTTTTGCTGTTTTTTCTTATACCTATGGAACAAATACCATAAATGCTGTAAATAAATACCCTTATGTTGTTCATTATCTTCCAAACAGTAATACAGAAGAATCTGAATTTGTAAAAGAAATAAAAGAAGCAGGTATGGAAGCGGATTTTATAATTGTGTTTGTACATTGGGGAGAAGAATACTCTGATAAAATTAGTAATGAACAGGAAAGAATAACAAAACTATTTAAAGAAGCGAATGTAGATGTAGTGATAGGAACACATCCGCATGTTATCCAGGATGTAAAGATGATAAAAAGAGCGGATAATAAAAATATGCTTGTCTATTATTCTCTTGGAAATTTTGTTTCAGGAAAAATGAAAAATAAAAGGGCAAATATAGGTGGAGAAGCTGTTTTTACAGTAGAATATACATATGAGGGTGTGAAGATAAAGGATTATGAAATGAAAATCTTGCATTTTTGAATTTAAAGATTAAAAAAATGTATAATATTTTATGTGGGGGAATTTCATGTATAAAAAGAATAAATCAAAAGTAAAATGGATAATACTTATTCTTGTTCTATTGGTAACAATATTTTCGGTTTCAATGATAATATGGGGATTATACAAAGAAAAAACTTCTGAAAAAAATCAGGAAGAACAAGGCACTGAAAATGAAGAGGAATTGTATGAAATTGATCAGTCAGGAGCTTTGAATGCATTTAATGCTGAGACTGATGAAAAGGATAATATTAATTTTGCATTGGATGCTCTTCCTGATACAGTTGAACCTTGTGGAATGAGTGTAATAGAAGATGGTTTATATATTACTGATTCTTTTTCAAAATGTATTTGGAAAGTTACGGACAAAACAGCAGAAGTCTATGCAGGTGCTGACAGTTCAAGAGATATATACGATAAACCACAGGGTGGATACAATGATGCAGATGCAAGCGAGGCGCTTTTTAAATTACCATGGGGAATAGCACCTTTCATAGGAGGAATTGCTGTTTCTGACACCGATAATAATGCAATCAGGATAATAAGTGATGGACATGTGGATACGCTCAATTCTTCAGACAGCAATTTTTCTTACAATTATCCTACGGGAATATGTACTGATGAATCGGGAAATCTGTATATTTCAGATACTCATGGAAATGAGATAATAATTGTTTTTTCAGACGGATCTGTTAATTCTTTTATTGATGAATTGGAAAGTCCCATGGGGCTTTGTTGGAATGATGGATATTTGTATATAGCAGAAACCGGTAATAACAGAATAATACGAATCAGTACTTTGGATGTAAGCGCTCCAAAATCAAAAAATGATATTGAGGTAGTTGCCGGAAACGGGGAAGAAGGATCAAATGACGCTGATACATTGAATTCAAGTTTTGCTTCACCAAAGGGTGTCGCTGTAGCTAAAGACGGAACAGTATATGTGGCAGATACTATAAATGGATGTGTAAGAATGGTAAGAAATGGAGAAGTTATTACCATGGCTGTTCTTGATAAAACAAATCCGGATTCGGAACTTATTTCACCTATAGGCATATGTATTCAGGGTAGTAAATTGTACGTGGGTGATAATTTTGGAAGAAAAATATTTGTTGTAGACAGATAAGATGGGGGATAAGAAAAATGGCAGATAAGCCAATAAGAAGAAAAAAGAATGTAGAAGAAGGTGGCGAAGGTGTTCACAGAAGAGATGAGGCCTTAGGAGGAGGCCCTGTAGGATCACAAAACGGGCATTCGGGAAATAATGGCGGAACAACAGGTGGAGGAGGACAAAAAAGAAACAGAGGCTTTAGCCCTCTGTCTGTAATAGTAGTAATTGTAATTTTACTACTTGGTGGAGGCGGAAGTTTACTTGGCGGACTTTCAGATAACGATAATACTGCCTACACGGATAATCAAAACCAGGTAAATAGCGAAACTTCTGCATCCAATAATTTAGAGGAAGATGAAGTGACATCATCTTTAGATGCCCTTTTTGGTAGTGGAACAGGCTATTTTGACCATGTACCCAGTGATTGGATTGATACACCAAATACAGGTGAATTCAATCCGGAGGCAGCAGAGGGTTCCAGAGAAAAAAGAACAAAGATAATCGGAAATGACGAGGACATTACCACAATAATGGTATATATGTGTGGTACCGATCTTGAATCAAGAAGTGCTATGGCTACCAGAGATCTTCAGGAGATGATGGCATCAAATATCAGCGATAACATTAATATACTTGTCTATACCGGTGGATGTAAAAAATGGCAGAATAATGTTATTTCAAATGAAAGAAGTCAGATTTATCAGGTAAAACAAGGTGGATTAGTTCTGGTTAAAGATGACCTTGAGAAAACCAGAATGACAGATGGGGCTACTCTCACCGATTTCATTACCTGGACGGCAGATAATTATGAAGCAAACAGATATGATCTCATTTTCTGGGACCATGGCGGTGGAACAAGCGGCGGGTATGGCTATGATGAACTATATGAAAGAGAAGGGTCAATGGGACTTTCGGAAATAGGAAGTGCCCTTAAAAATAGTGGAGTAACCTTTGATTTTATAGGTTTTGATGCATGTCTGATGGCAACGGTGGAGACAGCACTTGTTGTATCGAATTACGCAGATTATATGATTGCCTCTGAAGAGGTTGAACCGGGAATAGGCTGGTACTACACAGAATGGTTAAATGCGTATTCAAAGAATCCATCAATGGAAACACCTGAACTTGCAAAAATTATTATTGATACTTATACAGATAAGTGTGCAGCAAACTGCAGAGGACAAAAGACAACACTTTCACTAACAGACCTTGCGGAACTTCAAACAAAATTGCCTGAGGAAATGAAGGAATTCTCTAATGCTACTTCAGATAGGATATCCAATAAAGACTATTTGTCAGTAGCAAGTGCAAGAGCAAATACGAGAGAATTTGCTCCTTCATCGAAAATCGATCAGGTAGACTTTTTGCATTTGGCAAAAAATATGAATACAATTGAAGGAGATGAGCTGGCAGAGGTTATTAGGGGCTGCGTAAAGTATAACAGAACCAGTTCTAACATGACCAATGCTTATGGATTATCCATTTTCTTTCCATATAAAAAAGTTTCAAATGTGGATAATATAGTAAATACTTATGAGTCCATAGGCATGGATGCGGGGTATACAGACTGTATTCAGAAATTTGCATCTATGGAAGTAGGTGGACAGATCGCTGCAGGCGGTACAATGTCTCCTATAGGAAGTATTTTTGGTGATTCATCCGATATGGGACAGATGGTATCAAGTGCAGATGTCCTTATTCAACTTTTCAGCACAATGATGAAGAGTGGAGTGACCGGAATTTCAGGTCTTGATTCATCTAATTCATCATTTTTCGGAAAAAATATTGATGCTGAAACAATGGCAGAATACATTTGTGAAAATCAGTTAAGCTCAGAAAAGCTTGAGTGGACTGTAAACGATGCCGGTGATGACGTTATAAAATTGTCAGAAGATGACTGGAAAATCATAGAGGATGTTGATGTAAATATTTTTTATGATGATGGAGAAGGATATGTGGACCTGGGACTTGATAACTCTTATGATATAGATGAGGATGATTATCTGATAGCACCAAAAGACAGAACCTGGGTTTCGATAAATAAAACACCTGTTGCATACTATCGTCTGGATTCACAGGGAGATGAGGACAACTATACTATTACAGGAAAAGTTCCATGCAAAATAAATGGAGTAGATGCTAATCTTATTTTGGTGTTTAATTCTGAAAATGAGGATGGATTTGTTGCAGGTGCTTCTTATGATTATATCGATAATGAGACTGAAACGGTTGCGAAAAATCTAACAGAACTTAATAAGGGTGATAAGATAGATTTTGTCTGTGATTTCTATGATTATGACAAAAATTTCAAATCGCGTTATAAGCTTGGCAATACTTTGATAATGGATGGAGAAATGTCAGATCTTCATATCTCAAACACAGAGGTGGGAGAAGGAAAAGAACTGATATTATTTAAGCTTACGGATATTTACGGACAGGAATATTGGACACCGGCTAAGGAGTATTAAACCTTAATGGGAAATTATATTGTATTTGATCTTGAATGGAATCAGGGAAAAAGTGTAAAAGAAAAGAACGGAAAAGCTCTGCCTTTTGAAATTATAGAAATAGGTGCTGTGAGACTTGATGAAAACAGAAAAAGGACAGGGGAATTCAGTCGACTGATTCGACCTCAGGTATATAAGAAAATGCATAAAATTACTGAGGAATTGATTCATATTTCAATGGAGGATCTACAAAGCGGTGATGATTTTGTCACCGTCATAAATGAATTTCTTGAATGGTGTGGAGAAGAACCAACCTTTTGTACCTGGGGACCTCTTGATCTGACAGAGCTCCAAAGAAATATGGATTTTTATGATCTGCCTTTGCTTTCCGACAGACCTCTCCCTTTTTATGATGTTCAGAAACTCTTCAGTATTCAATATGAAGACGGAAAAATGAGAAGGTCTTTGGAACATGCAACAGAGAGCCTCGGAATGACAAAGGATACAGCTTTCCACAGGGCATTGTCTGATGCTGATTATACTTCAAGGATTTTCTGCGAGTTAAGCAGAAAAGTTTTTTATAATTATTCTTTTGATAATTATGTAACGCCTAAAACAAAAGATCAGGAAATTCATATTATTTTTGAACATTACGCAAAATACATATCCAGGGAGTTTAAATCAAAAGAAGTATTATTGTCAGACCCTGAAGTGATGGGAACCAAGTGCTATATTTGCAACAAGCCAATAAAGCGTAAAGTTAAATGGTTTTCAAATAATGGAAAGCATTTTTATAGTGTATCCTTATGCAAAGAGCATGGTTTTATGAAAGCAAAGGTAAGACTGAAGAAGTCCGAGAGTCAGAAATACTATGCTGTAAAAACTCTTAAATTTATTACAGACAAAGAGATGGAAGAGATGAAAGCCAAATCCGAAAAAAAGAGCTTCAATAAGTTGGGCGATCATAAAAAGAAGGCAGACTGAATAATCTGCCTTCTTTTTCGTCTTTATTAAAATCTGGGGCCACTTCTTTTTTTGGCTTCTTTTTTCCTTCTGTTAAGTCTTTTTCTATCTTGTTTGCTTATACTTGAAAAAGCACCTATCAAAGAGGAAAGATAAATAAAAACTATTACCGAACCACCCATAATGGATATAATTGCCAAAATAAGTTTAATATTGATATAAATCATTTTTGAAGAAGAGTTGTTCACATCTTCAGGAGTGACATAAGTATTTTTTGAAATAAGGATATGTCCGGAACCTATCGGGACACCATTAAAACTATAATTGATTGTTGAAATGACTCCTGTTGAGCCTGTATTATCATCATACGACACTGTGGAAACGGCATCTGATAATGAAGCTGTAACAGGAAGAATCACGTAATCATTTTTTGCAAATTCCAAAAATGAGCTTTGAGTATAAAAAATATTATCTTTTGATGAGAAAAAGGCATTGTCATTTGGAATATAACCTGTTTCTTCGCTTTTTACATTAACAGATTTAAAATTATTAAATCCATAGTCAAACAACGTAACTGTATCCGTAAACTGATAGGGTGACTCTTCCATAAAAACAACACAGATCAAACGCATACCGTTTTTTTCTGCACAGGTAACGAGAGTTTCTCTCGCAAGATCTGTATAACCGGTTTTACCGCCAACTATACCTTCATAAGGTATTTCTCCGGTTATCAATTTGTGCTTGTTATTTAAGTAAAAATCATCAGGCTGCCCGGCACTGGGCGAGAAATGATATCTTGGAGTATTTCCCACGCGACATAAAAGCTCGTTTGAAAAAAAGGCTTTTGATATAAGAGCAAGATCATAGGCACTGGTATAATGATCCGGAGACTGAAGACCATTGGCGTTTGCAAAATGTGTATTTGTACATCCAAGTGATTTTGCTTTCTCATTCATAAGATTGACAAAGCTGTCAATTGATCCGCTTACGTGCTCTGCAACAGCATTTGAAACTTCATTGGCACTTCCAACCATTATTCCGTAAAGCGATTCCTCTAGTGTAAGATATTCACCGACATCCATCCCAATTTTCGAACCGTCTACAGGGACCGAATGTATTGCATTGGCAGAAAAGTCCACTTTGTCATCAAGATTTGAATTTTCCACAGCTAAAAGACAGGTCATTATCTTTGTTGTACTTGCGGGATATAATTCTTCATGTATGTTTTTTTCATAAAGGATAGTTCCTGTATTTACATCCATAAGTATTGCCGCTTCAGCAGCAATCTGAGGCCCCTCAGGCCACCCCTGAATTTCATTGCTTTGAATAGGAAGTACCTTTCTGGCAGCACTGGCAGCTTCTGCATCTGTTTCAGCATAAACTGAAAAAGAATTGAATAAAATAACCGTTAATGAAGCAAAAAGAGCTGACACCTTATATATTTTGTTTATAAGATTATTATTTTTCATAAAAACTCCTTGTAGCAGAATTCTACATTTCTATGATACACTAAAAGAGGAAGGAACCAAAGATAAGGCTGCAAAAACTTTTCAATATGTAGCGTTTGGTGGTACAATTAATTTATACATTGAAAGGTAAAGATATACTATATGCGGCTAAGAAATATTGCAGGATCCAGAGAGAGGATTGCAGAGAGTCCGTTCACTATTGATAGTCCTGAGGAGTACAAGGGAAAATGGAATGAAGTGTTCGGGAATGATAATCCGATAAGGATTGAAGTTGGAACGGGAAAAGGACGTTTTATAATGGATATGGCAGCAGCCAATCCTGATATTAATTATGTAGGAATTGAGAAATACTCAAGTGTTCTTTTGAGAGCAGTCCAGAAGCAGACAGAGCTGGAACTGACAAATGTCAGATTTATCAGAATGGAAGCTGAAATAATCACGGAAGTGTTTGAGGAGAACGAGATAGACAGAATTTATCTCAACTTTTCGGATCCCTGGCCTAAGGAGCGGCACGCACAGAGAAGGCTTACATCGAGCAGTTTCCTTAGAAGATATGATCAGATTTTAAAAAAAGATGGTCAATTGGAATTTAAGACAGACAACAGAGACCTTTTTGATTTTTCGCTTATGGAACTTAATACAGCAGGGTGGCACGCTGAAGCTGTTACATATGATCTGCATAATGAACCTTTAATGAATGAAGGTAATATAATGACAGAATATGAGGAGAAGTTTTCCTCAAAAGGAAATCCAATCTTCAAATATATTATTAAGCGGTAGGGTTGTTACTTTAATAATGCTTAGCGATATTGTTTATCGCAGAAAGAGGTGGACGATGGCTGAATACACATTTACAACAGACAACTTTGACGAAGAAGTTCTCAACAGTAAGCTTCCGGTACTTATTGACTTCATGGCTGATTGGTGTGGACCATGTAAAATGATGGCTCCCATGATCGATGAATTTGCCAAGGAATATGATGGTGAGCTCAAGGTTGGTAAGATAAACGTGGATGAACAGCCGGAGATTGCTCAGAAATATGGTGTTATGTCAATTCCGATGTTTGCTTTTATTAAAGATGGAGAGGTTGTTGATCAGGCAGTAGGTGCACAGAGTAAGTCCAAACTACAGAGCATGATAGACAAGGTTGTTTCCTGATTTGTTACTAATTAGATAGTGTGATATTATTAATTCGGGTGAGCATTTGCTTACCCGAATTATTTTGCTTTGAGTAGAGCACTTGGTGAGGTTTCTTACGAACTTAGTGCGAACTATACAAGTCAACTTGGTGAGGCTTTGTTGTGACTAGTTGATTTTGTTTATGCAAACTTCAGGGGGAGATGTTGACCAAGGGATTTCCGGAGGAGAAGTCATGACGGACAATATCAGAAACTTTAACGACTATAGAAAAAAAATAAATAAAGATGATCAGTTTACTGAAGAAATAAATATTGAGATACAGGATCCACTGGATTTTTTAAGTGCTGAAGAGAGAGAAGAATACTATAGAACCCAACATGAGGCTATGGACAGAGAGAGAGAAAGCCTTAAGAAGGATTCACCGGAATTCTATCTTGATGAGGACGAGGATTACTATACTTCACGGAAAAACTCAAAAGAAGAAATAATAGCTGATTCGTTAAAATCGAGTGAAGAAGAAATTATTTCAAGAAAATCTGCCAGGGAAGATAAAAAGGTAATTTCAAGAAGAACAGAAAAAAAGGTCAAAAGTTCAAATAGCCATACTGCTTCAAACGAACCATTTGATCATACTTCTGACAAGAAAAAGAAATCAGAAAAGATAAAGGAAGAAAAACCAAAGGCCATAAGAAGAAAAACAAGAATAGAAGATATAGATGACTTTGAGGATGAGGAAGTAAATGGCAGAGGAATAAATCCTCTCCTGATAGTCAGAATATCTTCCATTATCACAGGTATAATAATCCTTGCTCTTATAGGAATGATTTTTAAGGCAAAGTTTTATGACCGATATCTTGTTCCTGATCCGGATGAAGATACAACCAAAGTAGAAGTAGGTGAACTTGCTGGTTATACAAGGACTGATGACAAGGTTATAACAACATCTGACTTGAACCTTAGAAATACACCCTCCACAGCAAGCAAAGACTTTGTAGTGGTTCAGGTTCCTAAAGATACAGTTCTGGACAGAATCGCAGTAAGTGATGACGGAGAATGGGCTCAGGTAAAATATGAGGACCAGTTACTCTTTTGTGTTATGAAATATCTTACTGTTCAGGAATAAAAAGTATGCAGCCATGAATAAAAGGGGTCAAGTGCTTCACAAAGGTCATCATAGCTTAAGCAAAGATTTTCAACTTTTTGATATATTTCTTCTGATGTAACTTTGTTTTCAAGAGCTTTGACCAGTCTGCTTTCACATTTTGACTCAAGAATTCTTACATCCATATTGATCAGAATATCCTCATAAAGCTGTTCTATACTTGAGAACAGGTGAGGATATTTTTTACGGATATAAGATAATTCATCCAGCATGGTTTCTCTTCGTTGAAGCAAAAAAAGAGTGTAAACAGGCTCAACTATTTCCCTTGGTTCTATTTCATCCTGATAAGAGCCGTCTTCATAGCCATAGCCTGAAGCATAGTATTCGCAAAGTTCCTGAATAAAAGGACTAACATGCGAGTCGTCATATAATTTTTGAAGTTCAGTAGTAAATGATTCTTTCATAATTAATAATGATACAACAAGGAGCGTCGATATGCGAATAGGAATTTTTGATTCCGGTATTGGTGGGCTTTCTGTTTTAAATGAAGCTTATCATAGATTTCCGGATGAAGAATATATTTTTTATGCAGATATAAAGCATGTACCGTATGGAACTAAATCCGAACAGGAAATAAAAGGCTTTGTAGATGAAATAGTAAGATTTCTTATAGATAAAAAGGTGGACGCTGTTGTGATCGCATGCAATACTGCTACCAGTGTGGCCGTCGAAATGCTAAGAGGAAAGTATGATCTTCCGATTCTAGGTATGGAACCCGCCGTAAAGCCGGCTGTAGAATGCCCTGGCGATAAAGACAAAAGAGTTCTTGTGATGGCGACTCCTGTTACTATAAGAGAAAAAAAGCTTGCTAATCTTCTTACCAAAGTAGATATACAACATAGGGCAGACCTTTTGGAGATGCCGGGACTGGTTAATTTTGCAGAGCACGAGGAGTACGATACAGACGAAGTCAGAGATTATATAAAAAGCAGATTTTCCGGGATTGGTGCTTCTAATGAAAAATATAGTTCACTTGTTTTGGGATGTACACATTTTAACTATTTCAAGCCTTTATACAGGGAAATTCTCGGAGATAAGATAAATCTTATAGACGGAAATTACGGAACAATTCATCATTTGGGAGAAGTCTTGGGCCTTAAGATGAATAAAGATCCAAATAGGGAGATTATTTTTAATCAACCACAAGATATAGTGGTTAAATATAAAACAACCTACTACGAGTCAGGAGACGAAATAACGGATACCGTCGACCTGTCAAAATACCTTAGAATGCTGAACAGGCTTGAGTTTGTTAGGAAAGTTTGATAACGATAAATTGTTACTTGATTTATACAATATAATGTATTATATTTTATATATAGCCACAAGATATAGTTTCGGGTGGCTATTATTTATCTAAAAAATTAAATTTCATGTATATTACTAGGGGGTTAACCAGTGAAGATTATTAAGAGAAGCGGTAAAGAAGTTACTTTTGATGGCTCAAAAATATTGGCAGCTATAGAGAAAGCTAATAAGGAAGTGACTCTTGATCAGAGCTTGTCTGAAGATCAGATAAAGGATATTGGAGCTCAGGTAGAAGAGAAATGTAACAAATTAACCAGAGCAGCAAACGTTGAAGAAATCCAGGATATGGTCGAAGATGGACTTATGCAGTCCGGAAAATTCGAGGTTGCCCGTAAGTATATTACTTATCGTTACCGCCATGCTCTTGTTCGTAAATCAAATACAACAGATGAACAGATCATGTCTCTCATAGAGTGCAGTAATGAGGAAGTTAAACAGGAAAATTCAAATAAAAATCCCACAGTAAACAGTGTTCAGAGAGATTATATGGCAGGAGAAGTAAGCCGTGATATTACACGCAGATTTCTGCTTCCTGAGGATGTTGTAAAAGCTCATAAGGATGGAATAATTCATTTTCATGATTCTGATTACTTTGCCCAGCATATGCATAATTGCTGTCTGGTTAATCTTGAGGATATGCTTCAGAACGGTACAGTTATATCTGAAACCATGATAGAACGTCCCAAGAGCTTTTCGACAGCTTGTAATATTGCTACCCAGGCAATAGCACAGATTGCCAGCTCACAATACGGCGGACAAAGCATAACATTGTCACATCTTGTACCTTTTGTGGATGTTAGCAGACAGAAATTCAGAAGAGAAGTCCGTCAGGAGTTTATCGATGCGGGGATGGAAGCAACAGATAAACAAATAGATGATATCGCAGAGATGCGTGTGCGCAAAGAAATCGAACGTGGAGTCCAGGTTATTCAGTATCAGGTAATTACATTAATGACTACTAACGGACAGGCTCCTTTCATTACAGTCTTCATGTATCTTGATGAAGTTCCTGAGGGCCAGCTTAGAGATGATCTTGCCCTTGTTATAGAAGAAATGCTTAAACAGAGAATAATAGGTGTAAAGAACGAAAAAGGAGTATATATTACACCTGCTTTCCCTAAACTTATATATGTTCTTGATGAAGATAATATTCATGAAGGAACACGTTATTGGTATTTAACTCAGTTAGCTGCAAAGTGTACGGCTAAGAGAATGGTTCCTGATTATATTTCCGCTAAGAAGATGAAGGAATATAAATCGGGAGATGTTTATCCCTGCATGGGCTGCAGAAGCTTTTTGACTGTAGATAGTGAGGAAAATGCAGAGGGTCTGTGTAACAAAGGTAATATTTCTAAGGCTCAGAATTATACAGAAGGTGAGCACAAGTACTACGGACGCTTTAATCAGGGAGTAGTTACAATAAATCTTGTAGATGCCGCATGCTCTTCAGGCGGAGATGAAGAAAAATTCTGGGAAATAATGGAGGAGCGCACAGAGCTTTGCAAGAAGGCATTAATGTGCAGACATAATCGTTTATTGGGAACACCTTCCGATGTTGCACCTATACTTTGGCAGAATGGAGCTCTTGCACGACTTAAAAAGGGAGAAACCATAGATAAATTATTGTATGGAAACTACTCAACTATTTCTCTTGGATATGCCGGACTTTGTGAATGTACAAAATTTATGAAAGGTGTTACACATACAGATCCTGCCGGAAAAGATTTTGCACTCAGAGTAATGCAGTTTATGAATGATAAGTGCTCAAAATGGAGGAAGGAAACCAATATTTCATTTAGCCTTTATGGGACTCCTCTGGAATCTACAACATATAAATTTGCCAGAGCACTTCAGAAACGATTTGGAATTATCGATGGAGTAACTGATAAGAACTACATTACAAACAGTTATCATGTCCATGTTACAGAGAAAATAGATGCATTTACAAAACTCAAGTTTGAGTCTGAATTTCAGGCACTTTCTCCGGGAGGAGCTATAAGCTATGTTGAAGTTCCGAACATGAATGACAATATCGAGGCCGTACTCTCAGTAATGCAGTATATTTATGAAAACATTATGTATGCTGAGCTTAATACAAAGAGTGATTACTGTCAGTGCTGTGGATATAATGGTGAGATACAGATTGAAACAGACATAGATGGTAAGCTTATCTGGAAATGTCCCAATTGCGGTAATACAGATCAGGATAAGATGAATGTGGCAAGACGTACATGTGGTTACATAGGCACTCAATATTGGAATCAGGGACGCACACAGGAAATAAAAGAAAGGGTATTACATCTTTGATGATGCATACGGGGATGAAAAAGTTTTTATAAGAAAGGGGAGCTACTGGTACTGGTAGCTCCTTTTTCACTAATGAGGATAAAATATGAATTATGCAGAAATAAAAACTACAGATATAGCAAATGGAACCGGAGTACGTACTTCACTTTTTGTTTCCGGGTGTACTCATCATTGCAAAGGCTGTTTTAATGAAGAAACATGGGACTTTAACTTTGGAAAAGCGTTTACAAAAGAAGTAGAGGATGAAATCATAGAAAGTCTACGACCGACATACATAACAGGGATTACAATCCTTGGGGGAGAGCCTATGGAGGTAGTAAATCAGAAAGCTTTGCGTCCATTTATTGAGAGAATAAAAAAAGAGCTTCCCGGGAAGACTATATGGGTTTATTCGGGATATCAATGGGAAGAAATTAATGATAAAAACAATAAAAGATGCAATGGAGAAGACACAGAAGCGATTCTTTCCAATATAGATGTGTTGGTTGATGGTGAATTTAACCTTGAATTAAAAGATATTTCACTAAAATTCAGAGGATCATCTAATCAAAGAATCATAATGGTTCAGGAATCTTTGAAAGAAGGAAGAATCGTTCTGTCTGATTTGAATGGATAATAATTATAAACGGTAAAGCCTCTTAGCGTTATTTTCGGTTATTTCAATTACCTGTTCAGCAGAAATACCTTTGATTTCGGCTATTTTTTGAACTATATAAGGTAGATTAAGTGAGGAATTACGTTTTCCTCTAAATGGTTCGGGTGAAAGATATGGAGAGTCGGTTTCTATAACAAGCTGTTCAATGGGAGCATATTCAACTACTTCACGCAGCTTTCGCCCGTTCTTGAAGGTAATCACACCGCCAACACCAATGAAAAAACCCATATTCAGATATTCTCTTGCTACTTCACGAGAGTAGGAATAGCAATGGATATCGCCCCCTATTTCCTCAGCTTTTAATCTTTTCATTATATCCAGAGTATCTTTTGCAGCATCACGGGAGTGAATGATCATTGGCAATTTAACTTTTCTTGCAAGCTCAATTTGAGCTTCAAACCATTTTTTTTGTAAATCTACAGAAGGCTCATCATAATGATAATCAAGACCAATTTCACCTACAGCTACAGCTTTTTCATAGGAACACATTTGTTCAAGCCAATTTAGTTCAGCTTCATCCATTTCATCGCAATCATTGGGATGAACCCCGATTGTAGTGTAAATAAAAGGATATTTTTTTGATAGTTCCACAGATTTTTCTATTGTATATTTACTGGCAGTAGCATTTACTATAGTACCAATTCCGTTAGACTGCATGGATGACAAAAGAGAATCTCTGTCGGTATCAAAGGCCTCATCATCGTAATGAGCATGCGTTTCAAAAATCATTTTTTCTCCTAAACAATAAGAATAATTAGATTCATTTAAATAAAATACTGCTATTTTATAAAAGAATACAGGATATTGGAAAGGGTTGCAAAATCCTGCAAACTGAGTTTTTCACCTCGTATAGATGGATTTAAATTCATCTGTTCCAGTGCAGCTACAACCTGATCCCTTGTAATACCTATATTACCGTTTGCCACACCATTTGATAATGTTTTCCGTCTTTGTGCAAAAGCAGATCTTATAACTGAGAACATAAATTTGGAATCAATAACATCAACAGGAGGATTTTTGTGACATTTTAAATGTATAACAGCAGAATCGACACCGGGTTGTGGGATAAAACAGTGAGGTGGAACAATCTGTACCATAGTTGGCTCTGTATAAAACTGTACAGCAAGAGAAAGAGCACCATAATCCTTAGATCCGGGAGACGTTGCTATTCTGTCAGCTACTTCTTTTTGAACCATTACAGTTATGCTTTCGATCGGAAGCTCGTTTTCGAGAAGATTCATAATAATTGGTGTAGTTATATAATATGGAAGATTAGCAACAACTTTTATTGGTTTACCATCATTCTCTTCCTGAACAATCTTGTTTATATCAACTTTCAAGACGTCTTCATTAATAACTTTTATATTGTTGTAGGAAGATAAAGTGTCTGAAAGAATGGGAATTAGCATTTTGTCGATTTCTATGGCTATGACCTTCCCGGCTTTTTCTGCAATATATTGTGTCATAGTACCAATACCGGGGCCTATTTCAAGAACTGTATCATCTTTACTTACGCTAGCAGCTTCCACGGTTTTTGACAAAACAGAATCATCAATAAGAAAATTTTGACCGAATTTTTTTTGTATACATAAATTATATTTTTCTATAACAGCCCGTGTTCCGGACACACAACCGAGTGTAGGCATTTGTGATTCTCCTTTGTAAACGATAGATTATAAAAAATAAATCTCCATATAGTAATATAAAAAAGGCTTATAAATCAGGTATAGCTTAGATATTTTACCAGTACAATTAATATTTTGCCACATAATAGAATTAAATACGAGAAAAACCGCACAAATAAGCGGAATTTTAACAGTTGTTTTTTGACATCAAAACTCCACTATGCTAAAATTTCACTAGATGTAGTGTGAAAAAGTTTTAGAGGACAATATTTTGGATAAAACAGAATATAAAATTCGAGCAGAAGAGATAAAATCGCTGATTAGAGCACAGCGCTTTGCAGATGCAGTAAAAATTGCCGACACAATTGACTGGAAAAGGGTTAAGAGTGTCGGTATGCTTTGTGCAATCAGTGATCTGTATAAAGTAAACAGGAGACTGGAAGAGAGTAGGGACATACTACTTCTTGCTTATGACAGAAGTCCTACAAGAAGAGAAATAGTATATTCGCTATGTGAACTTGCCATTGCTATGGGAGAGTTTGTACAGGCTGTTGAGTATTATAAAGAGTTTGTAAGACTTGCTCCAAGAAATACAGCAAGATATATTTTGCAATACAAGCTATATGAGGCTCAGGAAGTTAGTTTGGAAGAGCGTATAGCTGTATTAGAGGAATATAAAAAGCATGATTACAATGAAAAATGGGCATATGAGCTTGCTTATTTATATCATAGAGTAGGACTGACTACAGAATGTATAGAAGAATGTGATGAGCTTTTCTTATACATGAGAGAAGGTCGATATGTAATAAAAGCACTTGAACTGAAAGCACTCCATGAGCCGCTTTCACCTGAACAGAAAGCGGTATATGCAAAGTACAAAGCAGAAACCAGTGGAAGTTTGTATGCACCAAGTATGCAGGATGCGGTTCCCGGTAAGGACGAAGTTGATGGAAGTAAAGCACCTACACGTGAACTTCCTGTCATTACAGAGGAACAGCTCAGAGATGCGGCTAATGTAAATGCACAGAATAGCCAGGTTTATAATACACAGAACTATTCTCAGCAGACTGCTATAAATAACAACTATGAAGAGCAGGGACAGGGGCTTATTTATGAACAGCCGGCTTACCAGCAGGAGACGAGAACTGTACCGCTTAATGAGTCTGTATCGCAGAATACTCTTATATATGAAAAGCCAATTGAGGAACCTCGATATGAAGCTCCTATTGATGATACATATTCCGTACCTACAATTAACGTAGATACTTATAATACTGTAGATCTTCAAAAAGAGATTGCAGAGAATTTAAAAGAAGTACTTACAGAAAGCCCGGAGGCGGCACTATTTGCCGATGCTCATGGACCTCAGGTTGTAAGAGAAGGTGATGAAACGGAAAGCCTTGACACCGGAGACATGTTTGACACTACAGGTGATATAGCAAGACCTTCTATGTCTGAACTTTTTTATGAGGATAAGGAAGAGCAGACGGAAAGTATTCCAATTGAAGAACCTGTTTATGAGCCTGAAGTGCAAAATGAGAATGTACCCGAAGATATGGGAACTGATACAAAGGTGTGGAATACTGAGGCAATTGAGCAGGTTCGTGAGATGGCCCCTATTCCAGTTCAAAAAGAGACCCATATAGCCGAGGAATTAAGGGATAAAGAAATAGCTGCGAATATTGCGGCAGAAGCTATGCATGATCAGCCTATGTATAAAGGCGTGGTTTTTGCTGATGAGCCGCTGCAGGATGAGGTTCCCGGAGCTGTAATAAAGCCTAATGTAAGATATAGGATAAATAATAATTTTGATAAGATGTTGTCCCAGGAATACGATGGGCAGATAAGTCTTGCTATTGATGACGCCAAACAGGTTGAAAAGCAGATTACAGGCCAGATCAGCATAAATGAATTTATGAGTGACTGGGAAAAATATAAAAAAGAACAGCAGGACAAGCAGTATAAAAAGGTAAAAAAACAGGCAGCATCAGAAACAGGAGAGCTATTCAAGGAGTTTGATCAAAATCTTGTAGGACCTATGCTTGATGGGGATATTTCCATTGATGAAGCACTTTTAAAGAAGGATCAGCCTGACAACAATGAGGTATTACCTACAGAGACAGAGTATGTTCCTGAAGAAGCTCCTGTAGAGGAGATTAATTATGAACAGGAATACATTCCTGAAGCCGAGCTTCCACTAGAAGATACGAAGCAGGATAACTCATATCCATCTGATGAGGATAATACTGAAGAAGATATTATTTCAAAAGAAATAAAGCCTGAAACTTCAGAAATAATAAATGAGTCAGAATCTGAAACAGAAGATGAGGATTCAGAAATAACTACAATCGATGATCTTCAAAATACTACTTCTATGGTAGCAATAACAGGAGAAGATCTGGAAACAGCAGAATATCTTGGTGTTAATGAACCGGATGAAGAGCCTGATGAAAATGTTAAGGCAGCAGATGTAGATTTAGGTGAGACAACAGAAATTAGCAGTGAAGAAATTGAAAAGGCTGTTAGTATATCTGAAGATTCCACTGAGGATAAGGATGAGCATTCAGAGGAAGAGACTTTACCGGAAGATAAAGCTGACACTGAAGAAAAAACCGTCACTGAAGCTGAAGACGAGGATGACGATAATGATGACGTTGGTATAGACGAGAGAGTCAGAGTCATGACTCCTGAAGAAAAAGGACTTTTTGGACCGTATATTCATTACAAGAAGTCAAGGAGACAGATTGTTCGAGCTATTGATAACCTTAGCATGGCTGCGTATACAAACAATGCTATTGTTACAGGTGAACAGGGAGCAGGTACTGTTAATCTTGCGAAAGGTCTGATAAAAGCAGTTCAGTCTACAGATGACAACTTTTCAGGTAAAGTTGCTATGATAACTGCAATTAAGCTGAATAAGAGCTCAGTTAGTTCTATTTTGGATAAAATTGTGAACGGTGCTCTTATTATCAGAAGGGCTGCAGATCTTAAAGAGGATACTGTTATTACGCTGCTTAAACAGCTTCAAAGTGAGAATAAGGGATACATAGTTGTAATCGAAGATACTAAGGATGATATAGACAGGTTACTGGATAAATATCCTGAAATGAAAAAATGCTTCAATGTACGTGTTGATATAGAAGCACTTGATGATGATTCACTTGTTGCCTATGCTGAGCAGTATGCACTTGAGAAAGAGCATGTTATAGACAATCTGGGGATACTGGCGCTCCACCAGAAGATATCTGAGAGACAGACACTTGATCATGAAGTTACGGTTTCAGAAGTAAAAGAAATGGTAGACGATGCCATTTATTATGCTGATAAGCATTCAGTTGGACATTATTTTGACGTCTTATTGAGAAAGCGCTTTGATAAAGAAGACATGATTATACTAAGGGAAAAGGATTTTCTTCATTAAGTTTTCTTTTATGCTATAATGTGAATACATTTAAATTTTTCTAAAAGGGGATTTGATATGGGTCAGACAGTTTTTATTTCAGATGCAGATGAGTATTTATTTGGACAAGGGACTCATTATGATATTTATAAAAAATTAGGTGCACATGTTTCGGAAGAGAATGGCGTTAAAGGTATGTTTTTTGCCGTATGGGCGCCGAACGCAGCATCTGTGCATGTGATAGGTTCCTTTAATGGATGGGATGAAGAAATGTATCCGATGGAAAGAATCGGAAACATGGGGATTTACCAATTATTCATACCGGGAGTAGGAACAGGAGAATTATATAAATATCTTATTCATACACCCGATGGAAGAAAGCTATATAAGGCTGATCCATATGCAAATTATGCTGAATTGAGACCGGGTAACGCTTCCAGAACCACGGATCTTTCAAAATTCAAATGGAACGATGAAAAATGGTATCAGGGCAAAAAAGGAAAAGACCTTAATAAGCAGCCCATAGCAATATATGAATGCCATATCGGATCATGGATGAAGCATCCTGACGGAACAGAAGATGGATTTTACAGTTATAGAGAATTTGCGGATCGAGTTGTGGAATACTTAAAAGAAATGAAGTATACACACATTGAACTTATCGGTATTGCTGAGCATCCTTTTGATGGATCATGGGGATATCAGGTAACAGGATATTATGCACCTACATCAAGATATGGTGAGCCTACCGATTTCATGTATCTTGTAGATCTGTTACATAAAAATAACATAGGAGTAATTCTTGACTGGGTTCCTGCGCATTTTTGTCCGGATGAATTTGGTCTGGGATGTTTTGACGGAACTTGTATTTATGAAGATCCTGATCCGAGAAAGGGAGAACATCCTGATTGGGGAACAAAGATCTTCAATCTTGCAAAAAATGAGGTTAAGAATTTCCTTATTGCCAATGCACTATTCTGGATCAAGGAATTCCACATTGACGGACTACGTGTGGATGCAGTTGCATCAATGCTTTACCTTGACTATGGAAAGAGAGACGGACAATGGGTTCCTAACAAAGATGGTGGAAATAAGAACTATGAAGCTATTGAGTTCTTTAAACATCTTAACAGTGTAATTAGAGGAACCTATCCTGACGTTATGATGATTGCTGAGGAATCGACTGCATGGCCCAAGATTACAGCACCGGTTGAAGATGATGGACTTAATTTCAGCTTCAAATGGAATATGGGATGGATGCATGACTTCTGCGAATATATGAAGCTGGATCCATACTTCAGAAAAGGTGCTCATCACATGATGACGTTTGCCATGAGCTATAATAATGCAGAGAATTATATTTTGCCGTTATCACATGATGAAGTAGTTCATCTTAAATGCTCAATGGTCGAAAAAATGCCGGGTTATAAGGTTGATAAATATGCTAACCTTAGAGCAGGATATGCATTTATGTTTGGACACAGCGGCAAGAAGCTTCTTTTTATGGGACAGGATTTTGGACAGGAAAGAGAGTGGAGTGAAAAAAGAGAACTTGACTGGTTCCTGCTTCAGGAGGACCTTAACCGTGGAATGAAGGACTATGTCAGAGATCTGCTGGAAATATATCGCAAGTATCCGGCTCTTTATGAAGTAGATAATGATTGGGGCGGATTTGAATGGATCAATGCAGATGATGCTGATCATAGTATTTACAGCTTTTACAGAAGAGCAGCTAATGGGAAGGACAATATCCTGTTTGTAATTAATTTTACACCCATGGAAGTACAAAATTATAAGGTTGGAGTACCATTTGCCGGCACTTACAAACATATTTTGGACAGTGCTGATAAGAAATACGCAGGATGTGGAACAGGAATACCTGAAAGTATAAAAGCTGAACCTGGATTATGTGATTATAAGGACTATAGTATCACAATGACACTTCCGCCTTATGGTGCTGAGCTTTTTGTATTTCAGACATCAGAAGCAAAATCCAAGAAGGTAGATGAGAAAAAAGCTGAGGAAAAGAAAGTAATTGAGAAGAAATCAGCTGCGAAGACTTCTAAAAAGACATCTGCAAAGAAGTCAAAATAACAAAACATAAAGATTTAGAATAATTATTCCGAAATAAAAGGTGATAAACACAGAGAGTGTTTATCACCTTTTTTAATAATTCTGTATATAAAATCGGAGAATTATATGAGCGTGAATTTTAATGTGATAAACGGAATGGAATCCGATTTGGAAAAATCAAGGAAAAGCACGGAAGCAGGGAATATATATACAAAACCATATCAGAAGAGTACAGGTACAAAGAGTGCCGTATCTGTGGATTTAAATGGCTCTCTTATTAATAATGAGGCATATACAAATCAGGGTAAAAGCAAGAATGACATAATGATGGAAGCAAGTAACACAGATGCTGCACTTCGCCATAACTATATGTCGATAATGGCAAATAATATGTCAGCAGAGGACTTTGCAAGGGCCAGGGAAGACGGATTTAATCTATCTGATATGAAGCCTGAAGAAACAGTGACAATCCTTGATAAGATTAAAGCAACTTTGGCAATGTCAGGAACAGAGGTAATTGGTTATACAGATGATATTACAGCTGATCAGCTGACAAAAATAACAGGCAGCAGTAGTCTGGCAAATGAGATTATTTCATCATTTCATAATAATGATATCCCTCTTACAAAAGAAAATATAGATGATGTGATCTTGGCCAATGATAAAATGAAATCCATTACTGAGTTAAGTGATGGGGCTATTAAATATATGACTTTAAATGATCTTGCTCCGACCATAGAAAATTTGTATATGTCGGAACATGCAACAAACGGACAAAATAGAAATGGCGGTACCTTTATTTTACTTGAGACAGAAGGATACTATGCAAAAAAGGCAGACCGGCTTGACTGGAATACTGTAGAGGACCAGGCAAAGAGAATAATTGCAGAGACAGGATATGATCCGGAAGATAGCGAAATATTAGAACAAACAAAGTGGATGATCGAGGAATCAATTCCACTTACAAAAGAAAACCTTGAAAAAGTAAGCAGCCTTAAGATGCTTAACCTTCCAATGGATGAGGAAAAAATCGTTAATCTTACCGCTTTGTCAATTGCAAACAGGGGAATGGTATCAGCGGATGGCTCTGATAATATTGAGAATAATATAAAAAAGGCAATAGAAATAGCAGGTAGAGTAGAGAAAATTTCCGATGATGCTGTAGATAAAGTTATTGAAGACAATAAAGTAGTAAACCTTGACAACTTGTACAGATCACAGCTGGAACTGGATAAAGAAAGATTTTTTTCTAATAAAGATAGCTTACCTAAACCGGTTAAAGAACAAAAAGAAGAGATGTCAGCTACCTTAAAAAAGGAGCAGCCTGAAGAAAATAATACCTTAATTGATGAATATACCGAAAAAAAAATGGAGGTACTTACAGCAAGAAAACAACTTGAAGAAATTAGGCTGTCTATGACAGTAAATGCAAACTTAAGATTGATTGACAAAGGAATAAAGCTTGAGACAGAACCGATTAATAATGTTATTGAAGCTTTGACAAAAGAAATAGAAGACATAAATAAAGAAATATTTAATGAAGGCGGAACTGAGAAATATCAGCTTTTTGAAGAAACAACAGCTAAAATTTCAGAGTTTTGGACTCTTCCGATAGCAGTTGTGGGACGACACAGTCTACCTGATAATGATAGCTTTGAAAACTTATATGATGATGCTAAATCATTAAAAGTCAGATATGACAAGGCAGGTGTTTTGTATGAAGCAGTCGGAACACAGGTAAGAGGTGATCTTGGAGACAGTATCAGGAAGGCATTCAGAAATATTGACGAACTTTTAAGGGAAGCAGGACAGGAGATAAATGAAGAAAACAGAAGAGTTATAAGAATCCTTGGTTATAACCGGATGGAAATAAATGAAGAGAATATTGTCAGGGTCCTTGAAATGGACGAGAAACTCATGAGAACAGTAGAAAAACTTAAACCGGGAGCTGTTCTTAATATGATAAAGGAAGGGCATAATCCTCTCAAAATGACATTACAGGAATTAGGTAATGAACTTTCCAGACAGGATAAAGATACCTCACAGCAGTATGAAAAGTATTCAAAGTTCCTATATAAAATGGAAAAAAATGACGAAATTACGCCTGAGGAAAAGGAATCATATATAGGGATATACAGACTTTTTAATACATTGAAGGTGACAGATAATGCGGCTATTGGTGCTGTATTGCAAACAGGAGCAGAGATGACAATTGAAAATCTCCTGACAGCAACAAGAACTGCAAAAAAAGAAAAGAAGGGGATAGATTTTAAAGTAGATGATTCCTTTGGAGGAGTTACAACAAAAGTTTCAGGTTCAAAATCAATTTCAGAACAAATAGAAACTGCGTTCAGACATTATAGTGAAAAAGCCGATTTAGTATATGAGAATCTGGAACCGGAAAAGCTTCATAATATAAATGCGAAAGAAGAAATGCTACTTGATGAACTCTCAGATAGATTAAAAGAGCAACAGGATAAAATTGCTAAAGACAATATTGAAGCTGAGTATTTAAACGAAAAAGTAAATGATATAAGAAAGGTTGCTTCATCTCAAACATCCGAGGATGCAATAAAAGAATTAACTAAGATGGGTATTGAAGCAAACACGGATACAATTCTTGCTTTTCTGAATCTGAAAGCGGGAAGAAAAGGTAGAGATTCATCTGTCTGGAATCTTGCTGAAAAAATGGCAACTCTTGCATTTAAGGAAGTCAGACAGGATATGCTGGATGATCTGATAAGAGAAGAAGATTATTCTAAAGCATATGAAGAAAATCTTTTAAATCTGTCGGATAGCCTTAATGAAATGCTTATAAATGAAGCAGATACTTACATAGATGTAAAGACAATACATTTAATGCAAAAGCAGCTGTCTGTAGCTTCAAAAATGTCAAGAAATGAGAGCTATGAAATACCTGTAGAGATAGATGGAAAAATAACTTCGATGTATGTCACGTTTAAAGAAAGTGAAATGGATGGAAGCAAGGTTGAAGCGGAGATTGAAACTGAGTACTACGGACATATTTCTATGGGAATGACAATTGATGAGGGAGAGGTAAGAGGAGCTTTTGCAGCATCTCTAAAGCAAACAGATGATTTAGCCGAATATATGGATGGTGTAAAAGATAGATTTATACGGGAGCTCTCGGAAAAAGAGGCCAAACTGACTATAGAGAAAGAAAATATTGGAATATTGTATCGCAGGCAGGAAGCCGGATCAGCGATACAAGGCTCGGAAAAAGGAATTTTCGATAAGCGAACATTGCTAAGGATGGCAGAGATCTTTGTTCACTCAGTATAGTTTTAATAAGAATCGGAGGTCATCATGCAGGTAAATTATAATATTTCAGCAATGATCGCTAACAATGCACTTGTAGCGAATGACAACAAGCTTGCAGCGTCAATTGAAAGATTATCAAGCGGCTTGAAAATTGCGAACGCTAAGGATAATCCTTCAGGACTTGCAATTTCAAGACGTATGAATGCTCAGATAAAAAGTCTGGGAGTCGCCGGTGGTAATTCAGGGGATGGAATCTCAGTCATTCAGACTGCAGACGGAACTTTGTCGGAAGTTCATGATATATTGCAGAGAATGAGCGAGTTGGCAATTCAGGCAGCCAATGGTACAAACAGTAAAACAGACCTCAGCATTATTCAGGATGAGATTGGCCAGCTCAAAGAAGAAATTACCAGGATTTCAGAAGCAACTGAGTTTAATGGACAGGTCCTCCTTGATGGAACTTTTGATTTAAGGGGATATGCAACAATCAAAGGAGAAACTGATCCCGAAATTACGGTCAATAGTTACAGTGATGTAATGGACTTTGGAAATTATTATATTGATGGCATCTATTGCGAATATGATAAAGAAACGGGGAAAGTGACTTTACTTGATGAAGAGGGCTATAAGATTAATACTACCAGGGTAGACGTTCATAGAATAACAGAAGCCCAAGGCCGCAAAAGCGATGAAACATATATGTATCAGGCAGATGTAACAGTTGATGGAGATATTGTCAAAATTGCCACCAGAGATGGCAGAGAGATTGAAATAAAGATCAATAGAGATTTTTATGAAAAAGATGAAAACGGTAAGCCTAAGAAAAAAAATGATAAACTTGTAGGAGAAAGAATTTCATTGGATCTTACAAGTAAAGGGGCCATGACTATGCAGGTTGGAGCTAATGAAGGCCAGACTCTGGATA
Source organism: Butyrivibrio sp. AE3004 (assembly GCF_000703165.1). Classification (NCBI taxonomy): domain Bacteria; kingdom Bacillati; phylum Bacillota; class Clostridia; order Lachnospirales; family Lachnospiraceae; genus Butyrivibrio; species Butyrivibrio sp. AE3004. The sequence goes on along the minus strand of NZ_JNLQ01000002.1, from coordinate 3,256,103 downwards.
TCAGAATTCCTAAGGTTACCCTAACAAATCTTGGGATAGCATATACTGATGTGAGCAGGACCTACGAGGATGATCTTAATGATTTTACAACCTACATAAAGAGTAATACATATATTGATGATGCAGATAAAATGGAAATTCTCGGATTAACTTATTATGAATGGGAAGAAAATGATTGGGAAAACGGTAAAATAAATATAAACAAAGACATTAAGGATGAATACGGATATAGCTTTTTGAATGCAGAAGACGGAAGAAAAATAGTTGAAGCTTACAGGAAAGTGAAGGAAGGTAAAGAAACAGAGCGTAATTTTGATGCAGAAGAAGCAGCAGAGATAGCTGCTATCGATCCTCAAAATGTATTGGATGTCGATACAGAAAAAGAAGCAATTCATGCAAAATACGAAGCTCTTAGAAATGGGCCCGATCCACTTAAAAAGAAGGGAGTATCAGATATCATAGATGCTGCCAGGGAGCGAACAATAGTTGCTCCGCATTCCGGTGCTGATCAGGCTATTGAGGATATAGGAACTGCTATTCAAAAGGTATCTGATATCCGAAGCAGACTTGGAGCATACCAGAACAGATTGGAACACACTGTTAACAATATAAATGTGACAAGTGAAAATATGACGGCAGCTTATTCCAGAATAATGGATGTGGATATGGCTGAAGAAATGACAGTTTATACAACTCAGCAGGTTCTTTCTCAGGCGGGAACAAGTATGCTTGCACAAGCAAACGAGAGACCACAGCAGGTGTTACAGCTCCTTCAGTAACAAATTTATGAAAGAAAATGAGGTTCCGGGTATGATGCAGGATAAGATACAAGAATATACACGCAGAATTACAATGGCAAATAAAACACAGATGATAACTATACTGTATGAAATGGTTCTTGAATATATAAGCGAAGCGGAAAGCAGCTTAGCAAGAGGTGATGAAAAGGCTTTTTCCGAGGGATTATCAAGATCTATGTATTGTATAGATGAACTAATTCATTCGCTGAATATCAAGTATGAGCTTGGAAAAAACCTTTTAGGTTTATATCTGTTTGAAAAAAAGCAGATGATCATAGCAATAGCAAAAAAGAGTAGTGACGAATTGGTACATGTAAAAAAGACCTTTAGCGCACTTCATGAAGCTTATGTACAGTTGGAAACCATGAATGATGAAGAAGCAGTAATGACAAATGTACCCAAGGTATACGTAGGACTAACATATGGGAAAGGACAGTTAAAAGAGAGTATTGCAGACAATATTTTATTAAGAGGTTATATGGCATAATAATTTCAATAAAATTTAATATTTAAAAACATGTTGAAGAGTTTCTTCCTATATTAATAACATTTGGCCGAATGGAGCTTTAGATAGATTTCCATTCGGCTTTTTTTCTGTGTTTGGACTGGATTTAAAAAAGTCTTAAGAAAAAATTTGAAAGAAAAACAGCATTTTTTTAAGGTATTGATTGTTACAAATCATGATGGTAATATCGTCACCGTTGCTCGCGAAATGGAGCGAAGCAATGGATCAGTTGTAAAAATATAAATATGTCGGTGCTGGCATTCGCCCTCCCTGTCTATCTGAGTTCTTCAATGCGTTCGCATACACACCGACATATTTATTATTCTCAAAGAAAGGATGACAAATAATCAAAATGACAATTCCGATTTTATATTGTCTGGTTACCGGATCAGCAATTACGGATATTTTAAAAAATAAAATTTATAACTTATGGATGATGTCGGGGCTTATATGCGGTATTGCAGTTAACCTTCTGGATCATAATCATGGTACTTCTTTTAGTAATGTGGTAATGAAATTACTAATTGCTATTTCAATACTTACACCAATCTATTTTGTAAAAGGAATAGGAGGTGGAGATCTTAAATTGCTAATTATTATTTCAATGTTTATTTCAGTTGCAGAACATATATGGATTATTATCATTTCACTAATACTTGGAGCAATCTTCGGATTAATGAAGGCTGTTTTGAGAAAAGATATTCATCAGACGGTATGCTTTGCAGTTCCGATAATGATAAGTACCATTTTGGTAACAGGAAAAAGCGTTCTTTTATGTATTTAGATGTGAGGAAATAAAAATGAGTAAAAATGTAATGATAATTTGCGATAAGGATAAGAACTATTGCAATAAATTAGACAGTTTCATAAGGGACAATCTTGGTATTCCGTTTAATATATACGAAATTACCGATGCTAACAGGCTTTATGATTTTTTGGATGATGCAGAAAATGCACTTCTTTTGATTTCTGAAGCAATATTTGAAAAAAATGTCCCACATGGGTTTAAACATATATTGGTCCTAAGAGAAAAAGAGATATCTATTTCCGAGGAAAAAATAACTTACGGAAATGATGATTTAAACATCAGATACACGGATAAATATCAGAAAAGTGAGAACATAACTGACAGTATCCTCAGCATGTGTCTGGACATTCCGGGGATAACAATAAAGGGAAAAAGTAAAGAGCCAAATAAAAAAATCAAGGTGATCGGATTTTATACACCCGAAAGAGATGTTGACCAGACAGTTGAAGCCATCAGATTTGCAAGAAAGCTTTCGGATAGAGAAAAAACACTCTTTATAAATACAGACAGCTTTTGTACAAACGAACTGCTGAGGAATAGTTCTTATGATGAAACCATTGTGGATCTGATATATTTTTCAGAATGTGCAGCAGATAAATTTGGAATATATCTCGAAAGAGTAGTAAAACATGACAAAAATCTTGAGTTTGTTCCGTCCTCATTATCTCCGTTTCAATGCAGGATGATAAAAAGCAAAGAATATAAGCAGTTTATTAAGTGTGTTGAAGACACTGAAAAGTATTTAAATATTGTTTTGGATATTTCAGAAGGAATAAATGAATTATTCGAGATTCTTCATATATGTGATGAATTATATGTTTTGCAGGATAATCGGGGTAATGACCATCAAAGAATAGGTCTTCTGATAAATGAACTTCAAAAGGATGAAGAGTTTGATATGAAGAAACTTCACAGAATTGAAAAGGCGGGAGGTGAAATTATTGGAGCATGATGAAGTAAAAAGTGCTATACGTGAAAAGATACTATCAGGAATGGATTTCTCAAAAGATGTTGACGACGAGGAAATGCTTGAACGCATAGACAGAGGTATTCTTGAATATAGCAGGGGTAAAAATCTCTCACTTGATGAAAAACTCAGACTAAGAAAGGAATTATTTTATTCAATCAGAAAGCTTGATGTGTTGCAGTTACTTGTTGATGATCCTGAGATAACAGAAATTATGGTGAATGGAACCGATCATATTTTTGTTGAAAAAAAGGGAAGTCTTTTTCGACATGAAATGAAATTTGAATCAGTACAAAAGTTAGAGGATATCATACAGCAGATAGTCAGTAAATGTAACAGAGTTGTCAATGAGGCATCTCCTATTGTGGATGCAAGACTTGAAAATGGGTCACGAGTTAATATCGTATTGCCACCCGTTGCACTTAACGGGCCAATACTGACAATAAGACGTTTCCCTGACAGTCCGATAACAATGGAGAAACTAATAGAGTTTGGTGCTTTAGAAGAAGATCTTGCAGAATATCTCCGGACACTTGTAAGAGCAGGTTACAATATTTTTATTTCAGGTGGAACGGGTTCCGGAAAAACAACCTTTTTAAATGCATTGTCCGACAGCATTCCTAAGGACGAACGTGTGATAACCATAGAAGATAATGCTGAGCTTCAAATAAAACATGTTCCGAACATAGTTCGTATGGAAACAAGAAATGCAAATGTCGAAGGTTGTAAGCCGATTTCAATAAGAGATCTGATTAAATCATCTCTTAGAATGAGGCCTGATCGAATTGTAATAGGTGAGGTCAGAGGAGATGAATGTGTGGATATGCTTCAGGCGATGAATACAGGGCATATATCCATGTCTACAGGCCATGCAAATACTGCAAAAGATATGTTATCGAGGCTTGAAACAATGTTCTTAATGGGAATGGATCTTCCGCTTTCGGCTGTAAGAGGACAAATAGCCTCTGGGATAGACATTATTGTTCAATTGGGAAGGTTAAGAGACAAATCAAGAAAAGTATTGGAAGTATGTGAATTAACAGGAAGGATACAAGAGATGACAGGTGAAATAGAAATCAAGACGCTATTTAAATTTAATGAAACATCAACTGATGATAATGGAAAAATCATCGGAGAATGGAGGTGCGAAAATGAACTTGAATGCTTATCAAAGCTGGAAGCAGCGGGTCTTAAGCTTAAGAGTTACGGCATTTGATATACCGCTGATCGCAAGAAATATTTTTATATTATCTATTATCGGGAAATTATTTTATGGAAATTTCGCAGCATCAATTCTGATGTTTCCGATATCAATCCCCTGGTTTGTAATTCAAAAGGAAAGAAAACAAAGAAAAGAAAATCATGATCTTGGTATACAGTTTAAAGATGCAATGATGTCTGTCATGGCAGCAGGAAAAGCAGGATATTCAATGGAAAATGCGTTTTCGGAAGCAATACATGATATGCGTCTTCTTTATGGTAGAAGTGCACCTATATGCAGAGAACTTCAGAGAATAGAGCAGGGAATCAGAAACAGTATATCTATAGAAGAAATGATACTTGAACTTGGAAAACGCAGTAATAACAAGGATATTGAAGAATTTGCAGGAGTTTTTGCAGTGGCAAAAAGAAGCGGCGGCAATATGACAGATACTATCGAAAGGTGCGTGGATATCATAGGGAAAAAGATGGAAGTCGAAAACGAGATAGATGTACTTATTGCTGCTAAGCGTATGGAAGCGCAGATAATGCAGGTTGTCCCGTTTGGAATCATGGTATATGTTGGACTGACCAATCCGGGATTTTTTGATTCATTGTATGGAAATGCATTTGGAATAGTAATAATGACGGTATGCCTGATTATCTATATTGCAGCTTATATACTTATACAGAAAATTGTTGATATAGAGATATAACGGAGAATACAAATGAAATATCTAATTGTACTTTACCTGATAATACCATTTTTTATGCTTATTATGACATTTGTGTCAATTAATGAAGAAATACCGGAGGAATTGTCAAAGGATGAGGGGCTTGAAAAAATTTTCCATAAAATCTCCGTGTATATATATAGGAATTTTCTTGGAAACAACAAGATTTTTTTAAGATCGCCCGGCAGGAGGCATGTACGTGATAACCTGCAAAAGCTTGATTCTGAAGCAGATATAGGCAGAAAGCTGGCAATATACTTCATAAAAAAGATTAGTACAATGCTTGTTCTTTCTTTTGTGGGATCATTACTTGCACTTCTTTCATATTTTGTAGCAGTAAGAAATTATTCCCTTAATACTAATGGAGAGATTGTGAGGAATGATTTTGGCGAAGGCGAAAAACAGGCAAAATTGACAGCTATAGATGAAACAGGAGAAGCCATCGGTGATTACGACCTTACTATCAATGAGATGGAATATTCAAAGCATGAAACAGAACGGTTATACAAAGGATTACTTGAAAAATTGCCGGAAACAATGCTTCAAAATAACGAAGATTTTAAGCACGTTAATAGTACACTAAATCTTCCCATGGCTGTTGATGGATATCCCTTTAACATATCATGGGAGTCAGATAATATAGACGTTTTACATTCAGACGGAAAAGTTGAAAACAATGACATTAAATTTAAAGAAACTTCAGTGATACTTACAGCGAAAATCACCTATAAGGACTATAAATGGGAGCATATTTTTAACATTATTATAACGCCCAGAGAGTTTTCAGAGAATGAAGCAGTGTATCAGGAAGTTGAAAATATGCTTAAAGAAAAGGAAGAGACATCAAGGAGAAAGGACAGATTTGAGCTTCCTAAAGAGGCAGGAGGAAATACTTTAACATGGAAAGAAAAAATAGACGAAAGCAGTCTGATTATATTGCTTATATCTTTGACGGTATCAGCATCGGTGTTTGCACTGGGAGATAAAGATCTTATGAAGCAGGTCGAGGAAAGAAAGAAACAGATGATTTTGGAATACCCGAATTTTGTTTCAAGACTTGTCCTTTATATGGGCAGTGGTATGTCAGTGAGAGGAGTTTTGACTAAATTTTCGGTTGAATATAAAAAGCATGTGCGAGAAGGAGGAAAGCGGAGCTTTTTGTATGAAGAAATATGCAAAAGCTGTAACGAAATCCAAAGTGGTGTACCTGAAATTCAGGTTTACGAGAGGCTGGGAGCAAGATGCGGATCACAGCAATATGCACGGTTGGTAACGCTTCTTTCTCAGAATCTAAAGAAAGGAAATTCGGAAATGATGCTCCTTCTTAGAGAGGAATCAGATAAAGCTACCATGGAGAGAATGTCATATGCAAGAAAGCTAGGGGAAGAAGCCGGTACAAAATTATTGGTACCAATGGTAATGATGCTATTTATTGTAATGGTCGTGATAATGGTACCGGCATACCTGTCATTTTAATTAAACATGTAATCACCATAAGGTGTTACAAAATATATTTTATTATAAATTTTTTAGGAGGAAAAAATGAAATCAATTATTACAAACAAAGTAACTTTATTAGGAGCACAGGCAAGGTATTTCGCAATGCGTGCAAAGGAAAAAATCAAAGATCTTATCAGGGATGAAGACGGAATGGGAACGGTAGAAGTTATATTGATCATCGTTGTGCTTATCGGTCTTGTAATCATATTTAAAAAGGAGATAGACGGCCTTGTTAAAGAAATCTTTAATACAATCAATACGGATGCGGCTAAAATTACAGGCTGATGCGTATATGACCGTATATCTGTCATTGTCGATGACAATAATAATGTCACTTATTCTTGCACTTCTACAGAGCGCAAGGATAAGTGCAGTAAAAATGAAAACGGAGCTTACGGTAGATATTGCTATGAACTCGGTACTTGGAGAGTACAACAGAGAGCTGTTTAGAAAATATGGACTTTTATTTATTGATACTTCATATGGAAATGAAAATAGCTCGGTAATGAATACAAGAGAACATCTTTCGAATTACTTTTCAAAAAACTTTGAAATTACTCCTATAGGTAAGCTGACACAAAGAAGTACTCTTATTCCTGCAAAACTTTCAAATGTAGATATTACGGGGTATTCATTGGCATCCGACGGGAAAGGAGCTGTTTTAAGGAGACAAATACAATCATATATGGAAGGAGCAGCTATAGACTCAGTAATAGGAAAAATACAGGACAACGCAGAAAAACTACAGAATGCCGGATTGGACAAGGACGATGTAGAAAATATGGCTAACAGCAATTTGCAGGAGATGTCAAAAGCACATAATGCGGACCTGGATGGTGACGGTACTGCTGAACCATATTATGTGGATAACCCCGCAGGAGCAGTGACTGCTCAAAAAGGAATAGGGATACTTCCATTGGCAGCTCCGGATTTGGATGCTATATCTGATGCTGCTGTTGATTCTTCTGTTTATGCATCGAAGAGAAAACTTAAAACAGGAACCGGATTGGACGAATCTGAGAAAACCGGAATCGGATCCGATGTTTTATTGGAAAAATATATTTTTGAAAAATGCGGATGCTATGGAATGGAAAAAGCAAATTCCAAATTAAAATATGAGCTTGAGTATATATATGCGGGAAAAGACAGTGACTACGCAAATTTGGAAAAAGTAGCGGAAAAGCTGTTTCTCTGGAGAGAAGCGTCAAATTTTGCATATATTATCAACGATGCAGATAAAATGGCGGAAGCAGATGCTTTGGCACTTACTGCATCAGTACTGTTAATACTTCCAGAACTTCAGGAAGTAATAAAGATGGCAATTGTTTTTGCGTGGACATTTGCAGAAAGCATATCTGATCTTAGGATCCTTTTGACCGGAGGAAAAGTGCCTATTATAAAATCAGCAGAAGATTGGAATCTTTCGTTGGAAAACATGCTTGAATTCAGAGAGCATTTAGTAAACGGTGGAGGATCAGGACTTAGTTATGAGGACTATCTAAAAATACTTATTCTTTTAGAAAAGAAGGGAAAGAAAACCTTAAGACTTATGGACATTATTGAAATGAACATAAGAGGAACCAAAGGGAACAGTAATTTTAAGATTGATAACTGCATAGATATTTTAAGTGCAGAATTTAGTGTAAACAGTGTTTATAACAGTAAAATAACGATAGAGCGCACATATGGCTATGAAATGTTTGACTGAATAAACAGAAGTAGCCAGTGATGGCCTTTTTCAAAATGATTTAAAGGAAAAAAATGAAAAACAACAATATAAAAGGTAAAAAAATGGATTATCGTCTGAAGGAATTCATAGTTTTTGTAAATATAAAGGATATGCTTCTTCGGGTAAACAGAAAAAGGCTGTCACTGGCTGCTTCTGTGACAGTGGAAGCGGCAATAGTACTTCCGATATTTTTATTCTTTTTTGTAAATCTTTTGGCACTTTTCGATATTCTAAAATTCCAATGTGATTTAGAATGTGCACTTCATCAAACAGGAAGACAGATAATGGCAGATGAAGTTACATTGGAAATCATTGCCGGAAAAAGTACAAAAGAAATGATGGGAGGAAAAGTAGCGGGGGTTGTGGATGCTGCATACGCCAGCAAAAAAGTAAAGACTTATCTGGGAGAAGAGTATCTTGAACATAGTCCAATAAGTGGAGGTTCTTCAGGACTTAAATTTTTGGAAACGGCTTTATATTCCGGAGGAGACATAATTGATATTGTGGCAGCATACAAAGTTCATCCTTTGTTTAAAATTGCTGCATTTACTGATTTTTCACAGGAAGGGAGATTTTATGGACATGCATTTACAGGATACAGCATAAATGGCGATGGATGGGAAGATGAGGCTGAAACAGAAGAACTTGTATATATAACGGAAACAGGAACGGTATTCCACAGGAGTCTTAACTGTACACATCTTAAACTTTCCGTGAAAAAGATTGCAAAGTCGGAGGTTTCTGCTAAACGAAATTTGGACGGAGCAAAATTCTATCCCTGTGAGAGTTGCGGCAAACTAGCAGGGAAAACAGTCTATATAACAAATTACGGAAACCGATATCACAGCGAGCGAACCTGTAAGAATATAAAAAGAACAATAAAGACGGTGAAAATATCAGAAGTAGGCGGAAAAAGCGCTTGTAAGGAATGCGCAGGTTAAGAAATAAAAGGAGTAATGATGGATTTTTGCGAAATAATCAATAATAAAGAAAACACGGAAATGATTTTCAGAATTTTGACATTGATCATTATGATACTTACTTCTGTATATGATATACGGGATAAAAAAATACCGGTGTCAATTCCTGCAGAACTTAGTATTTTATCAATAATTCATGAATTGTATTTATGGTCAATCAATGCATTTGATATAAAAGAGATGCTGTTATCTTTTATGCCGGGAGTTATACTGATTGCTGTCTGCATGATATCGCAACAAAGCGTGGGATTAGGGGACGGACTTATTGTTTTTGCAATTGGACCGGTATTTGGAATGCTGGATCTTGTGCTGATGATATTTATAGCGCTTGTATTATCGGGAATCATAGGAGGAATACTTCTTGTTTTGAAAAAAGTTAACGGGAGAAGTACCTTGCCGTTTATTCCATTTTTATCAACAGGAATGGGGGTGATGTGCTTTGCGTTCTTATAAAAATTTCAGAATTGATGGCTATATGACAGTTGAAGCAGCACTGGTAATACCCTCGGCAATTTTTGGAATAGTACTGATAATCTACATGGCGTTTTGGGTATATGGACGATGTATCTTATCCCAGGACACATATCTGCTTGGATTCAGAGCATCGCTCTTTTACGAGGAAAAGGGATACGGGAATGCAGGTGAATACGTAAACGAACATCTTGATGAACAAATGGTAAAAAATTATTTTGGCAGCAGAAAGCCTAAAATATCGGCAAATCAGAGCAACAAAGAAATAATTATGGATGGAAATATAATCACAAACCATAATGCTTTATACGGCTTTTTTAAGGGTATACCTGATTTATGGAAATCGGAAGCAAAGGCAACTATTAAGATTCAGAAACCTGCAAAAACATTAAGAAAAATAAAACGGATTAAGGATGTTGCAGCTAATCTGAGTAAAAAAAAGAAAGATCAAGAGGCTGATTAAAAATGGAAATAAAATATTATAAAGATGCGAAACATAACTATTTGATAGTGGATGTTAATATAAATGATGATAATCTGTTTCAATACAGAATGCTTGAAAATAATGAAATAGAAGGACTTCTCCCTTTCAGTTTGCGGAATATGGATGGACAGTATAAGCTGTATTACGAGATGGACTCCAAACAGAGCATAAAGAATAAATATATCAGGCAAAAGATGGATTATGAGAAATTAAAATCTTTTCTGGGAGATTTTATTCAGACTGCTAAGAATCTGGGGGATTACCTCCTTGATCCGGGGCATATAGTACTTTCGCCTGAAACCATATTTGAAGAGTTTTCCAGCGGAAAATATTACTTTACATATGATCCTTCAATTGAAAAGATGTTTGATAGAAGCTTTATAGAATCATTAATGGAATATGTGGAAATGAAGGATGACAGGGCACAGGACCTTTTATATAAACTTTTGGATTCGTTTTACGATGAAGGTGTTATTGATTATAACTATCTTAAAAGCCTTATTTCAGTTGATGATCAAAAAATACAAGATAAGGATTGCTATGAAGATAACAGAATAGTTACAGCTACTGATATTAATGATTTTGAAAACGATTATAAAGATGAAGACTTTACAGAAGATAAAGCTGATGTAGAAAAGAAGAAAAAAATAAGATTACCAATAAACGGAAATATTGTGATGGGAATACTTTTTGCGATTGTTGCAGGTATCTTATGGTATTTCAGATATGCATATAATCTTACGTATGAAGAAAATCTTTTGGATATAGCCGTATTTATGGTGTCTGTTATGATGTCTCTCACTTCCTTTCTTCTATTTATAAGAAAGAGCGATAAGTGTCATTTAAAAAATCAAACAAGTAAAGAAAAATCCGGTAATAATATAATTCCTGAAATAGCAGAAAATAGAGTAGAAAAAGCCAAAGAATATCGTCGGATAGCAGAAAAAAAATATGAAGATTTTCCGGAATATGATGAAGAAGGTGAAGAAACGGTTATGCTAAGTCTTGATTTTGGAAAACAGACTCATAAATTATATGCTATAGATGATACTGAGCATGAAAGTATAAGTCTTGGAAAACTTCCTATAGTTATTGGAAAATTAGCATCATGTTCAGATGTTGTGATAAAGGATAAGACAATTTCAAGAATGCATGCGAGAATATACAAACCTGAACCTGGTAATGACAATGTCTGGATTCAGGATTTGAATTCCACAAATGGCACCTTTATCAACGGAAGAAGAATGATGCCGAATGAAAAGATAAAACTTTGTGAAGATGATGAGATATCTTTTGGAAAATGTGTATTTGCGTACCGCTAAAATGAGTGAGAACTATGATATAATAAGCATTAGTTTGATTCATTTAACGTGGAGAGTACGGTATGAAAATCAATATATATTATGGCGGACGCGGAATAATAGATGATCCGACACTTATGGTTTTATCCAAAATGTCAGAGGTTTTTAAAGAACTCAATGTTCAAGTGGAACAAATAAATCTTTTTGAGCAGAAAAATGGAATTACAGCACTTCCCGGCACATTAAAAAATGCTGATGGAATAATCCTTGCCTCAACAGTGGAATGGTTTGGCGTGGGCGGATATATGCACCAATTCCTTGATGCTTGCTGGCTTTACGGGGATAAAGACAAAATCAATGGATTGTATATGGCTCCAATAGTAATGTCAACAACGCATGGAGAGCGTGAAGGAATGATGGAGCTAGCTTCTGCGTGGGAGATACTTGGAGGTATCCCGATTGATGGTATATGCGGGTATATAGCTGATACATCTACTTTTGAAAGAAATGAAAGCTATCAGAACTTGATAGAGAAAAAGGCAGAGTATATATATCGAAATATAAATCAGAAGATACAGTCTTTGCCAACCAGCAATCAGGCAGTAAAGAACAGAGTTTCAATAACAAAGATTACGGATCTTACACCTCAGGAAACAGAACAGCTTTCAAGGTATATTTCAAATGAAGAATATGTTCAGAAACAAAAAGAGGATATTCAGGAGCTGAGTAATATTTTTAGGGATAAGATGGATAAAGATAATGCAGCCCAGCATGCTGAAGATTTTGTAAAAAGTTTGAAAGAACATTTTAAACCTGTTGCAGGATTGCATGCGGTTTATCAGATCTCACTTCTGGATCAGACAAGAGATAGAGATATTTTTGTTCGAATTGATAATCATGAAATCGAATGCAGGCTTGGAGAGGCAAGTACATGTAGTGTTCATGCATCTATGAATACGTCTGTATTCGAGCAGATTGTATCGGGAAGAATGACTTTCCAAAGAGCATTTATGGAAGGCAATCTCAAAATGAAGGGAGATTTCAAACTGCTGAGAAGTATGGATCAGCTGTTTGATTTTAAATAATCTTGAAAGATTTTGATAATGATCATGGTATAGATAAGGCTTCTGAAACAACTAATGAAGACGTTAAAAAGATAAATAATGAAGACTTCACAGAAGCGTTTTGGGACAAACAGAAAAATATTCTAATAAGTTCGTATATTAATACAATAATAATTATCCTCAATATAATCATTTTTATTATCAGCCTCATATTGGGAGAGCCGTTTGTTCAGAGATTCGAACAACGTGCGGATTATATAATGGCAGGATCTCAGTACTACAGGCTTGTGACATCTATGTTTCTGCATGCAGATGCCGAGCATTTATTTAGTAATATGTTGATTTTGATGTTTGTAGGTGCGAATGTTGAGTATGATATAGGACATATCTTTTATCTGATACTATATTTTCTATCCGGTATTGGTGGAAACATACTGAGTATAGCTTATGATTTTTTCAAGGCAGAATTTATACCTTCCATCGGAGCAAGTGGGGCAGTGTTCGGAATTATAGGAGCTGTAATAGTAATAGTTTACTATGGAAGGAAGAAACTGAAAAAGGGGTCAAACCTGATGATAAGACTGGCTCTAATGGTGGCATTGTCTGTATATACCGGCTTTAGGACTGAGAATGTTGATAATGCAGCACACATCGGGGGGCTTCTTAGCGGGATAATAATAGTTTTACTGATTACAATTATAAATAAAAAAGAATACACAATGGAGGAATGGTTATGAAGGATTCAAATTGTATTTTCTGCAAACTAGCCAATGGAGATATTCCGACAAATTCAATTTATGAGGATGACATGTTTAACGTAATTCTTGATAATGGTCCTGCAACAAAAGGACACTGTCTTATATTACCAAAGGATCATTATGAGAATTTGTTTGAACTACCGGATGAAACTGCAGCAGAAGCAATAAAACTTGCAAAAAAACTTGCAACAAGACTTAAAGACAAATTATCGGCAGATGGAATTAATCTCGTCCAAAATAATGGTTCGGCAGCAGGACAGACTGTTAATCACTTTCATCTTCATATTATTCCAAGATATGAAAATGATGGACAACATATTTTATGGAAGCCAACGGAACCATCTTCGGAAGAACTGAAAAACCTTTGTGAAAATCTTAAGTAATAAAAGATATTATATTTATTTTCTTTAATCATAAAAAAGTAAAGTTTATGGAGGAATAACTTGAGAGAAATAGATGTTTCAGAGATATCAAAAGCTGTAAAGAATTTATGCATTGATGCTAATTACAGACTTTCTTCTGATATGGAAAATGCTATTCAAGATGCGTGCGATAAAGAAAAATCAGTACTTGGAAAACAGATTTTTAAACAGCTACAAAAGAATCTTCAAATTGCAAGAGAGGAAGATATCCCAATTTGCCAGGATACAGGAATGGCTGTGTTTTTTATAAACATAGGACAGGATGTGCATTTTACCGGCGGAAATCTGACGGAAGCAGTAAATGAAGGTGTACGACAGGGGTATACAGACGGATACTTAAGAAAATCAGTTGTAAGAGACCCTATTATCAGAGAAAACACAGGTGATAATACACCGGCGGTAATACATTACAATATTGTTTCGGGTGAACAGGTTGAAATAACAATTGCGCCCAAAGGATTTGGTAGCGAAAATATGAGCAGAGTATTCATGCTTAAACCAGCTGATGGCGAAGAGGGTGTTAAGAATGCAATAGTACAGGCTGTTAAAGATGCCGGACCAAATGCGTGCCCACCTATGGTTGTAGGAGTAGGAATTGGTGGAACTTTTGAAAAATGTGCGATTATGGCCAAAGAAGCGCTGACTAGAAAGGTTGGGGAACACTCTGAAATACCATATGTAAAAATGATGGAAGAAGAAGTGCTTGATAGAATAAATAGTACAGGTATAGGCCCTGGAGGACTGGGAGGCACGGTTACTGCACTTGCCGTAAATATTATTACTTATCCGACACATATAGCAGGGTTACCTGTAGCCGTAAATATTTGCTGCCATGTGAACAGACATCGCAGTACTGTGATATAACCCCATTTATATGCAATAGTTTTATTAAAACTTATAAATGAAAGGATATTATATGGAAAAGAAAATCACAGCACCATTTGATCAAAACACAATTCAAGATTTACATAGTGGGGATATGGTGTATATAACAGGTACAATTTATACTGCAAGAGATGCTGCGCATAAGCGAATGAAGGAGGCATTAGATAACAAGCAGGCTCTTCCCATAGGAATAAAAGGTAACGTAATTTATTATATGGGACCTTCTCCTGCCAGAGAAGGAAGAACTATAGGCTCAGCGGGTCCAACAACTGCCAGCAGAATGGATAAGTATGCCCCACAGCTGCTTGACATGGGTCTTTGTGGTATGATTGGAAAAGGAAAAAGATCAAAAGAAGTTATTGAAGCGATTGTCAGAAATAAGGCGGTATATCTTGCTGCAATTGGTGGAGCGGGGGCGCTTCTTTCAAAAGCAATAAAAAAGTCTGAGGTTGTGGCATACGATGATCTGGGAACAGAAGCGATAAGAAGGCTTGAAGTGGAAGATTTTCCAGCAATTGTAGTTATAGATTGCGAAGGAAAAAATCTTTATGAAACAGCGATTAGTCAATTTTGTACTATAAATTAAGAAAAAATGATTAAAATATATAATTAATAAAAAGACTTGTTGACAATACCCATGCTACTTTGTATAATAACATTTGCGTTAACGATATTTGTTAACGCAAAAAACCAAATACCGTTTGGTAGAGGTTTCAGACTTGGAGAAATACTCAAGTGGCTGAAGAGGCGCCCCTGCTAAGGGTGTAGACCGTTCACGCGGTGCGAGGGTTCAAATCCCTCTTTCTCCGTTAATCAGATCCCAGCTTAGTGCTGGGATTTTTTGGGTAATCGATATGGGTAATCGATATTCGTGAGGGTTTCCCAAAGTTTATGAGGGTCAGTCCTGAGGGCAATGTCATTAAGTTAATGAACTAGAAGTAAACAAGTGTATTTCCAAGAGAGACTGATATCATTATCTCAGTCTCTCCTTTGTTGTTTATGGCATGACTAATAGGCAGACGTCATCTGCCTTATCCTTATTATGTATTTTTAACTCAGTTATGCTACTCTATATAAGAAACCACGGAAAACTCTTGGTGCAAATTTTCGCTCTCGGCTCCTATCCGGGCGAATTGGCAAGAGGTTCTTCGAAATAACGGTTTCCAGAACTTGTAGCGTTGTTTTTCTGCTGTAGTATAGTCTGCACATATGGACTGCTACTGTAAAGTTTGCTTTATATGTATGTTTCCTTTGCTTTTTGCGGATGGATACCTGCGAAGTGACCGTTTCCGCAAAGTTATACATTATTAGATGCGCATATATTTCCTGCAGAATACACGCTACTTTTTTTGAATGAAAAAACCATTCCAAGAGTGTATTTTAATGCTCTGAAGGATGATTCTATTCCCCATCGAGCTGCATAAAGCCTTTTTATTTCTGACGGGGGATAATCATTTGAATCTAGATTTGTTATTACTGTTTCATAATCATTTGACGAAATAGGAAACCTAACAACCCGAAATCCAATCTTATAGAACACCAGAGGATCTGCTTTTCGTGACTTAGGTGGAAGATAATCAAGAGGTGTTGTGTGTGATATGTATTTGTAATGATTTTTATCCTTAAATAATTCCTTTGTTTCTTTGGTATTCTTCTTGGTTAACTTTAAATTGAATTCAACATCATAAGTGTCTGTTGTTGGAAGGTCCAAACCATCTTTTATACCATGTATTCCATCTTTTATGCGAATAAGAAAAAACCACCCCTTTTCCTGAATATGCGCCATGTTGTTGTAAGATTCATATCCTCGATCGGCTATCAAAAGTGCCTTTGGTATTGTTGATCTATCGACCATCGATATTAACGCTAAATGTTCGTTGTAATTGTGCTTTTTCTGAATGACAGAATCCAAGTATATGTTTTGATTAAGGTCATAGAGAGCATTAAGATGCAAAAGATTATAAGGATGTTGACCATTCATCCCCGTGAAAAATGACTCTGTATCTGCGGGAATTGTTGCTATCTGAACATCAGAACCATCGACTGCAAGGATAGGCATTTGCTTCACTGAGCTAGCTAACAATTTAATAGAAAATGATTTGAATATAGTCTCTAACGCCTCAGGTTTAAGTTTGTCTCGCTGCTGTACAAAAGCGGAAGCTGTAGGCGTATCTGGAGAAGTATCATAAAAATCTAATAATTCATTTGTGATATTTCTGCTCCCCATACCAATGATTGTCAAAATGAGTTTTTCAATCGGCATTTTTCTGTTTCTTACAAAATCCTTTCCTGGAGAGACACAGAACTGTTCAATGGACTTACAAACAGTGCGTATCTCCTTTAGTAAAGTGTCTCTAACCTGTTTTGCTTTCATGTGCACCTCCTTGAAATAAAGACTTTTGCCTCTAATTTCAAGGGCCGCTTTCGCTACTTCTTATAATAATCTGTAGCGAAAGCGGCCGCACTTTTATGTTTATCTGTCAACTACTTTTTAGAAAAAAAGACCCCTACACCATTTCTGATGTAGAGATCTTTATAGTGTCATCTTAACTTAATGACATTGGTCCTGAGGGGCTGGCTCTTTTTTAGTGGAGTTCGTGAGGGTTATTCGTGAGGGTCATTCGTGAGGGTCATTCGTGAGGGGCAAACTTGAGGGTCTGGAGTTATAGCCCCAGACCCTCTGATTAGATTACAGCAGCACAGGATAATCAATACCATGTTCATCAAGGATTTTCTGTAGTTCCAGGATGTAGTTGTATTGTTTTTCTATTTCAATCCAGTTACCATGGCAAAGTGAGTCTGCTTCTTCTATCTCTTGAAGCATTATCTGATAATCTTCCCATTTGATGCATTTATGGTCTTTGCTGAAAGCACAATAATCAAGCATTAATTAGTCCTCCTAAAAATCATCTTCTTCAAAGTAATCAACAGGGTTATAGTCAGTTACGCCATTGAGCACAGGAGCGGATCTGGTTGAATAAAGGAACCGGTTGCGGAAGTGCTCAAAGTTCCTTAAGCCTCTGCCCATGCGCTTCAGATCCTTTATTTTCCTGTTTATTGATTCAATAGGGCCGTTAGAAAGCCTGCTGTTGTAGATTTTTCCATTTCCCATTTTTTCAACCATTATGAAAGAATTGATTATGGGATCCTCAAATTTTTCAAGAAGTGAGGCAAAATCGCGGAATATATCATGCCTGGAGCTTCTGTATTCTTTTATCAGCGTGTACAGTTCCAACCTTGCTGAATGCGGATCGCCGTTGTTGCGAGAATTGAACTGCACATACTTTTCTTTGAGATCCCTGAATTCCTGAAGATTGGGATCTATCCTGAATAGGGCATCTTCATAATCAAACGTGTTCATAAGCCGGTGGAAATGCGGATCCATACGAAGATCTTGATGATAACGGATATTTGATAGATTGGACAGGACCAACCAACGGTACTTCTGTAGAATGTATACCTCATCAGAGACCGGAAGAGTGACAGGTTCATGACGTTCCATAGAAAGCTTGGCCTGGAGCTCACGGTCACGCTGGCGGTATTTCTTTATCAGCTGACGGATATGATTGTCTATCAGGCGAGTTATCCATTGAATTACGTGAAAGGAATCTACAACGGGGATTGCATTGGGGAAATATTTCTCTACATAAGCGATATAGGGCTTGTACATGTCAGAAATAAGGTATCTTACAGATAATCTCTCCTCAATTGGAATTCCAGTGAAATAGGGCTCTGTGACATCATTTCTTCTACTGCGCAGCAGGTCAATCGGGTCACCGGTATGGAAGTCCTGTATGACCAGGGCGTACTTACAACGTTCATCCATATCTATGCAGACCTCATCAATAGAAATGGCATCTGTCAGAGGAAGACGGTCGAGTTTGACATACCTGCCGAAGACTTCGTGAGCATGGGAATCTGAAACATGAAACTTCTTGGCAATAGAGACCGATGTTTCCATAAGATTTCTATACGCGTCTACAATCAGCATATCCGTAGCGTTGGATGTGCGCCTGCGCTTGTTTACAAACTTGAAATTTTCGCTGATGTCATAAAGACACTCGGGATTAGTACAGCGCCATCGCCGCTGTTTCAGAATAATGATAAGCGAGTAGTTGTCCTGAAGAATAGGATGATTAACTTTTCGCTTTTTGACACCTCTTGAATACATCCTGTAGCCGCAGTTAGGGCAGTAATGAGCCACAGGTTTGGTTTCGATGGTGATAGTTTTAGTCTGACCTTGAATCTGGGTTTCTGTGATACAGAGGTCGCCATCTTCAAGGTCTAATAAATCTGTGATACTATTCATGTATCCTCCTTCTTTAGTGTATTTTCCGCAAAAAGTATCATACGAGAAGGAAGAAAGAAGGACAATGATCCTTCGAAAAAAAGAAACAGGATTAACCAACAGACTATGTTGATCAATCCTGTTTTTTTTGCTATTTAAGGCTAAACCCTCACGAATAACCCTCAAACCAGACCCTCAAGTTTGCCCCTCACGAGCAACCCTCAAGAAAGACCCTCACGAAGGTAGCCCCTCATTAAAATCGATTACCCAAAATGCTCTGCAAGGGATGAGCGCGAAAAAATATAACTGCTAAAGCAATCGCGTTTACGTTTCACTTTGGTAGTTGCAAGATGCCCCCCGGACAACTTGCCTCGGCTCGAGAATGTTGCAAAAAGGTATTCTTTCTTATATAGGAAAATGCCAGTCGTTTTATACGAAGTTAAAAGAAACTTTATGATGTAATGAATTTTTGTGGATTTTTGAATAGCATAACGAGCATCATAATTAACAGGAAAGGCCTGCTCCAAGTAGCTTATACACTGAACCAAAGATTCTGGCATCTTTTTAGGCTTTCCCTTAGTTCTTTTATCCTGAGTCCAAAATAACTGAGCAGCTTTCTTAACAAAACCATCAGCCACTTTATCCACAGAATTACCCAAAACGCTAGTTAATGGATCGCCAACAAAAAACACATCAACAAGACCTGCTGTCCCACCGCAAAAAGCAGCGATTAAATAATCATATTTATCACATTTAGCGGTCGCCCACTCATCTTCAGACATCATATCCGGTTGATACTTATGGGGATCAATCATTCAATCTTTAGAAATCCATTGCAACATCAGTAAGAAATATATTTAGCATTCCTTTAAATATGTTAATCTGGATTCTGTGAATATGTACATAGCAGGATTCTTTTAAGTTTAAGATCTATTTGTGTACACTTTATGGGGTGCATACCCGATTACTTTGTGGGTTAAATGCTTTTTGATTGTTCAATTAAGATTTAAAGACTAATGAAAACGTGCAAATTATTGTAAAAAAATAAGCTTTGATAAATATTTATAAAATTTTTAAAAAAATGATTGACACAATATAGGCGCAGTGATATATTTATATTCGCTCGCTGCGGGTGATATGTAGATGATTTGAGAAATATCTTACAAAGCCTCAGTGAGAAAAAATAAAAAGTTCTTGACATAAGGTTTGCAACATGATATATTAAATGAGTTGCGGACGACAAGCCAAGACAAAGCACATTGACAATGAAATAGTAATGCAACCCTGAAAATTCCAAAAAGAATATTCAGAGAACAAAACAAACCTAACAAGGTAAAAACGGACAGAACAAAAGCTAAGCTTAAGTTCTGGTCAGACGAACGAGATCAGGAGAGATCCTGATAGAACATTTAAACGTGAGAGTTCGATCCTGGCTCAGGATGAACGCTGGCGGCGTGCCTAACACATGCAAGTCGAACGGAGAATATACGCTTCCGAGACTTCGGTCAAAGATTGTATATTCTTAGTGGCGGACGGGTGAGTAACGCGTGGGCAACCTGCCTCGTACCGGGGGATAACAGTTGGAAACGACTGTTAATACCGCATAAGCGCACGGTGTCGCATGACACAGTGTGAAAAACTCCGGTGGTACGAGATGGGCCCGCGTCAGATTAGCCAGTTGGTGGGGTAACGGCCTACCAAAGCAACGATCTGTAGCCGGACTGAGAGGTCGGACGGCCACATTGGGACTGAGACACGGCCCAAACTCCTACGGGAGGCAGCAGTGGGGAATATTGCACAATGGGCGAAAGCCTGATGCAGCGACGCCGCGTGAGTGAAGAAGTATCTCGGTATGTAAAGCTCTATCAGCAGGGAAGAAAGACCCTTCGGGGAGATGACGGTACCTGACTAAGAAGCCCCGGCTAACTACGTGCCAGCAGCCGCGGTAATACGTAGGGGGCAAGCGTTATCCGGATTTACTGGGTGTAAAGGGAGCGCAGACGGTGATGCAAGTCTGAAGTGAAACCCCACGGCTCAACCGTGGGCTTGCTTTGGAAACTGTATGACTAGAGTACTGGAGAGGTAAGCGGAATTCCTAGTGTAGCGGTGAAATGCGTAGATATTAGGAGGAACATCGGTGGCGAAGGCGGCTTACTGGACAGCAACTGACGTTGAGGCTCGAAGGCGTGGGGAGCAAACAGGATTAGATACCCTGGTAGTCCACGCGGTAAACGATGAATACTAGGTGTTGGGGGACGAAGTCCTTCAGTGCCGACGCAAACGCATTAAGTATTCCACCTGGGGAGTACGTTCGCAAGAATGAAACTCAAAGGAATTGACGGGGACCCGCACAAGCGGTGGAGCATGTGGTTTAATTCGAAGCAACGCGAAGAACCTTACCAGATCTTGAGATCCTGCTGAATACAGAGTAATGTCTGTAGGCCTTCGGGACAGTAGAGACAGGTGGTGCATGGTTGTCGTCAGCTCGTGTCGTGAGATGTTGGGTTAAGTCCCGCAACGAGCGCAACCCTTGTCCATAGTAGCCAGCAGTAAGATGGGAACTCTATGGAGACTGCCAGGGATAACCTGGAGGAAGGTGGGGATGACGTCAAATCATCATGCCCCTTATGATCTGGGCGACACACGTGCTACAATGTCGTAACAAAGAGAAGCGAACCCGCGAGGGGGAGCAAATCCCAAAAATAACGACCCAGTTCGGACTGTAGGCTGCAACCCGCCTGCACGAAGCTGGAATCGCTAGTAATCGCAGATCAGCATGCTGCGGTGAATACGTTCCCGGGTCTTGTACACACCGCCCGTCACACCATGGGAGTCGGAAATGCCCGAAGCCGGTGACCTAACCGCAAGGAAGGAGCCGTCGAAGGCAGGTCGGATGACTGGGGTGAAGTCGTAACAAGGTAGCCGTAGGAGAACCTGCGGCTGGATCACCTCCTTTCTAAGGAAGAGGAAGAAGTAGGGAGTTGCATTACTGTTTTGTTGCCGGTGGCAACAGAAAAATTCCGGTGGCGATGCGAAAAGGGGAAACACCCGTACCCATCCCG
Source organism: Butyrivibrio sp. AE3004 (assembly GCF_000703165.1). Taxonomy (NCBI): domain Bacteria; kingdom Bacillati; phylum Bacillota; class Clostridia; order Lachnospirales; family Lachnospiraceae; genus Butyrivibrio; species Butyrivibrio sp. AE3004. Next base: position 3,234,145 of record NZ_JNLQ01000002.1, on the reverse strand, counting down.
AACACGACGGTTAAGACCTTATCGGCCGAAAGTACTATGCTGGAGACGGCATGGGAGGATAGGTGGCTGCCGGATATAAAAAGAAGAAGTTTTAACAGTGATGAGGGAACAGAGGAAGATCCGTTTCCTGATGACTGGTAAAACAGTCAGAAGTCTGTACCTTGAAAACCGAATACTGAAGAAAACATTTTAATCAGAGAATCCGATTAAAAGACATCGAACGGATCTGCGATCATATGATCAGGATCCGAGATCCAGAAAAAACAATGTAGCAATACATAAACGAGCATATATCGATAACGCTATATCAGATATATGCGGGAACGTGGTTATTAAATGGACCAAAAGTTCTATATAGCTGGTCAAGCTATGTAGGGCGCAGGGCGGATGCCTTGGCACTAAGAGCCGAAGAAAGACGTGATAAGCTGCGAAAAGCTGCGGGGAGTGGCAAATACACTGAGAGCCGCAGATATCTGAATGGGGCAACCCGGCAGGAAGAACTCCTGTCACTGCATGCTGAATACATAGGCATGTGGAGGGAACCCGGTGAACTGAAACATCTAAGTAGCCGGAGGAAGAGAAAACAACCGTGATTCCGTAAGTAGCGGCGAGCGAACGCGGAAGAGCCCAAACCGGGTGCTTGCACCCGGGGTTCGGACTGAATGATCGATGGAGGACGATAGCAGAAAGGTCCTGGAAAGACCTGCCAGAGAGGGTGAGAGCCCCGTAAGCGAAATTGTCCGAAGCGAGTCAGTATCCAGAGTAGGACGAGACACGTGGAACCTTGTCTGAAAGAGCGGGGACCACCCCGTAAGGCTAAATACTCCTTAGTGACCGATAGCGCATAGTACCGTGAGGGAAAGGTGAAAAGGACCCCGGGAGGGGAGTGAAAGAGAACCTGAAACCCTGTGCCTGCAAACTGCGAAAGCTCCTTATGAGAGTGATCGCGTACTTTTTGTAGAACGGTCCGGCGAGTTATGTTATGCGGCGAGGTTAAGGGCCATAGGTCCGGAGCCGGAGGGAAACCGAGTGTGAAGAGTGCGAGAGTCACATAACATAGACCCGAAACCGGGTGATCTATCCATGTGCAGGATGAAGCGGCCGTAAAAGGCTGTGGAGGTCCGAACTCACATCCGTTGAAAAGGGTGGAGATGACGTGTGGATAGGGGAGAAATTCCAATCGAACCCGGAGATAGCTGGTTCTCCCCGAAATAGCTTTAGGGCTAGCCCTGTAGCATGCCATTTGGAGGTAGAGCACTGAATATCCGCGGGGGCTTCACCGCTTACCAAAGATTATCAAACTCCGAATGCCAGTATGGCTGAGCGCAGGAGTCAGACTGTACGAGATAAGTTGGACAGTCAAAAGGGAAAGAGCCCAGATCCACGGCTAAGGTCCCAAAGTGCGTGTTAAGTGGAAAAGGATGTGGGATTTCACAGACAGCTAGGATGTTGGCTCAGAAGCAGCCACACATTCAAAGAGTGCGTAATAGCTCACTAGCCGAGAGGTCCTGCGCCGAAAATTACCGGGGCTGAAACACGACACCGAAGCCTGGGGATTGCAAGTATCTACGGGTACTTGTGATCGGTAGGGGAGCATTCACAGCAGCGTCGAAGTCGTACCGTAAGGAGCGATGGAGCGCTGTGAAGAGAGAATGCCGGAATGAGTAGCGAGATGGAGGTGAGAATCCTCCAGGCCGAATATCCAAGGATTCCAGGGTAAAGCTGATCTGCCCTGGGGAAGTCGGGACCTAAGGCGAGGCCAGACGGCGTAGTCGATGGACAGCAGGTTGATATTCCTGCACCTGATGATATCAGAACTGTGGGGACGCAGGACGAAAGTGTGAGCCGGGAAAGGAAAGACCGGTCCCGCAAGGGGGAACGAAGTAAGAGTAGTGAAGCACATGGACGTACTGCCAAGAAAAGCCACTATTGCGTATCATCAGCCCGTACCGTAAACCGACACAGGTGGATGAGGAGAGGATCCTAAGGCCGGCGGGAGAAGCATTGTTAAGGAACTCGGCAAAATGTCCCCGTAACTTCGGGATAAGGGGAGCCTGCGAGAGCAGGCCGCAGAGAAGAGGCTCAAGCAACTGTTTAGCAAAAACACAGGTCTATGCGAAACCGAAAGGTGAGGTATATGGGCTGACGCCTGCCCGGTGCTGGAAGGTTAAGAGGAGAGGTCAGGGCAACCGAAGCTTTGAATTTAAGCCCCAGTAAACGGCGGCCGTAACTATAACGGTCCTAAGGTAGCGAAATTCCTTGTCGGGTAAGTTCCGACCCGCACGAAAGGCGTAATGATTTGAGCACTGTCTCGGCAATGCACCCGGTGAAATTGAAGTACCAGTGAAGATGCTGGTTACCCGCGCCAGGACGGAAAGACCCCATGGAGCTTTACTCCAGGTTGATACTGGGATTCGGTACTGTATGTACAGGATAGGTGGGAGACTGTGAAGTGATGACGTCAGTTGTCATGGAGTCGCTGTTGGGATACCACCCTTATAGTACTGGGTTTCTAACCAAGGACCGTGAAACCGGTCCGGGGACAATGTCTGCCGGGGAGTTTGACTGGGGCGGTCGCCTCCGAAAGGGTATCGGAGGCGCTCAAAGGTTCCTTCAGAATGGACGGAAACCATTCGCAGAGTGCAAAGGCAGAAGGGAGCCTGACTGTGACACCGACGGGTGGAACAGATACGAAAGTAGGACTTAGTGATCCGGTGGCATGAAAGTGGGATTGCCATCGCTCAACGGATAAAAGCTACCCTGGGGATAACAGGCTTATCACTCCCAAGAGTTCACATCGACGGAGTGGTTTGGCACCTCGATGTCGGCTCATCGCATCCTGGGGCTGTAGCAGGTCCCAAGGGTTGGGCTGTTCGCCCATTAAAGCGGTACGCGAGCTGGGTTCAGAACGTCGTGAGACAGTTCGGTCCCTATCCGGCGCGGGCGTAGGATATCTGAGAGGAGCTGTCCTTAGTACGAGAGGACCGGGATGGACGGACCGCTGGTGTATCAGCTGCATCGCCAGATGCATAAGGCTGGGTAGCCAAGTCCGGAAGGGATAAACGCTGAAGGCATCTAAGCGTGAAGCCCCCCTCAAGATGAGATATCCCTGCTTATTGCAGTAAGACCCCTTAGAGACTATGAGGTAGATAGGCACAAGGTGTAAGCACGGTAACGTGTTCAGCTGATGTGTACTAATAGGTCGAGGGCTTGTCCAAAAAAGGATATAGAACAATAACGGATTGAAGATGAAGTATTCAGTGTTCGGTTTTGAAGGTACAACTGTTTGGCCCGGTGGCTCAGCTGGTTAGAGCGCCGCCCTGTCACGGCGGAGGTCAGGGGTTCGAACCCCCTTCGGGTCGCTCATTATCTAATATTTGTTAATATGGGGTCTTAGCTCAGCTGGGAGAGCATCTGCCTTACAAGCAGAGGGTCATAGGTTCGAGCCCTATAGGCCCCATCATTTCTGAAAAGGTGTTTTCAGAAATAAGCCGATGTGGCTCAATTGGCAGAGCAGCTGATTTGTAATCAGCAGGTTAACGGTTCGAGTCCGCTCATCGGCTCTTTTATTTGGATGGCTTCCCGAGTGGCCAAAGGGGACAGACTGTAAATCTGCTGCAAATTGCTTCGGTGGTTCGAATCCACCGCCATCCATTCAATTAAATATCGCGGGGTGGAGCAGTCTGGAAGCTCGTCGGGCTCATAACCCGAAGGTCATAGGTTCAAATCCTGTCCCCGCTACTCAAGTTTGCCTAGATAGCTCAGTTGGTAGAGCAGAGGACTGAAAATCCTCGTGTCCTTGGTTCGATTCCGAGTCTAGGCATCTTTTTAATTAATTTCCCAATTTAGAAACATAAAAACAAATGACTTATAAAAAAATGAAATATTAGATTGTTCTTTATATAATTCTTTATATATGTAATTGCTAAACAATAAAAAGATGCGTAAAATAAGTCTTGGATTAATATAAAGGCGGGGATGATCAATGAATTTAGAAAAAAGAATTGAAAATCATAAAAAGATAAAAGCATCTCTTCGTAAGCATGGAGAAGCAATACTTTCTTCACATACATTTAGAAAGTCACATGGTTTTATTCAACATGGTGATATGTCCGTATATGAACACAGTATTAACGTGGCAGAAAGAGCTCTTAGGATCAATAGATTTTTGAATGCAAAGTGCAATGAGCGTGAGCTTGTAAGAGGAGCTTTGTTGCATGATTATTTTCTATATGATTGGCATAAGGATGGCAAGGATAAGGGAAACGTTCACCCTAAATTACATGGTTTCTTTCACCCTGGAACAGCACTGAAAAATGCAAGTAGAGATTTTATACTTACTCCCAGAGAAAAAGACATAATAAAGAAACATATGTGGCCGCTTACAATTGTTCCTCCTCTTTGCAGAGAAGCCTGGATTGTAACATTAGCAGATAAATATTGTTCAACAATGGAAACATTTGGGATTCATAAAGCAAAAGTGAAAGCTCATTATATTGATTTACCATAATTTAATTGTGAGCAAATTTCGTATAGTATAATAGATTATTACAGAGACATTTCGAATACATAAGATATAATAAAAATATCTATGAAGCAATAAATATAGCTAATCAAGCTTTTTTGAGGGTTTGCCAAGCGTTATGAGGGTCTGACTAGAGAGTTAGGCTCTTTTATTATGGATTAAGCAGAAAAAAGGGTGGTCGTTTGACCACCCTTTAATTATTAAGATATTGATTTATTAAAGCTGAGGACCAGCAGCTACGAGAGCTTTACCAGCGTCATTACCTTCGTATTTCTTGAAGTTCTTTGTGAATCTATCAGCAAGATCCTTAGCCTTTGCTTCCCATTCAGAAGCATCAGCATATGTATCACGAGGATCAAGGATTGCAGGATCAACACCAGGAAGAGATGTAGGAACTTCGAAATCGAAGATCGGGATCTTCTTTGTTTCTGCTTTGTTTACATCACCATTAAGAATAGCATCAATGATACCGCGAGTATCCTTGATAGAGATTCTCTTACCAGTTCCATTCCAACCGGTGTTAACAAGGTATGCCTTAGCACCTGACTTCTGCATCTTCTTAACAAGTTCTTCACCATACTTTGTAGGATGAAGCTCAAGGAATGCCTGACCGAAGCAAGCAGAGAATGTAGGTGTGGGTTCTGTTATACCACGTTCTGTACCAGCAAGCTTAGCTGTGAAACCTGAAAGGAAATAATACTGGGTCTGCTCAGGTGTAAGGATTGATACAGGAGGAAGAACACCAAATGCATCAGCTGAAAGGAAGATAACATTCTTAGCATCAGGACCTGCAGAAATCTTGTTAACCTTAGAAACGATGTTTTCAATATGATCGATAGGATAAGATACACGAGTATTCTCTGTTACACTCTTATCTTCAAAATCAATCTTACCATCAGCTGCAACAGTAACGTTCTCGAGAAGAGCGTTTCTCTTGATAGCATTGTAGATATCAGGCTCGGCGTCCTTATCAAGGCCGATTACCTTTGCGTAGCATCCACCCTCGAAGTTGAATACACCATTATCATCCCAACCATGTTCATCATCACCGATGAGAAGTCTCTTAGGATCAGTTGAAAGTGTTGTCTTACCTGTTCCGGAAAGACCAAAGAAGATAGCAGTATTTTTACCTTCCATATCTGTGTTAGCAGAGCAGTGCATGGAAGCCATGCCCTTAAGAGGAAGATAATAGTTCATCATGGAGAACATACCCTTCTTCATTTCACCGCCATACCAAGTATTGATGATAACCTGCTCACGACTTGTGATGTTGAATGCAACACATGTCTCAGAGTTGAGACCAAGATCTTTATAGTTTTCAACCTTTGCCTTTGAAGCGTTATAAACAACGAAATCAGGTGTGAAATCAGCAAGCTCAGCAACTGTAGGCTGAATGAACATATTCTTTATAAAGTGTGCCTGCCAAGCAACTTCAACGATGAAACGTACAGCCATGCGAGAATCTTTGTTAGCACCGCAGAAAGCATCTACAACAAAAAGTCTCTTATCGCAAAGCTCTTTCTTAGCGATTTCCTTAACAGTATTCCAAGTATCTTCTGTCATAGGATGGTTGTCGTTTTTGTACTCATCAGATGTCCACCATACAGTATCCTTTGAGTTATCATCCATTACGATATACTTGTCTTTAGGAGAACGTCCTGTATAAATACCTGTCATAACGTTAACAGCACCAAGCTCTGTTTCCTGACCTTTTTCATAACCTGTGAGATCAGACTTCATCTCTTCTTCATATAAAAGCTCGTATGAAGGGTTGTGAACAATCTCAGTTGTGCCTGTAATGCCATACTGTGTTAAATTGATTTCTGCCATTTCTTAAACTCCTTTTCTTTTTCTATTATGATAGCTGATTGTCTGATAAAACATCAGCTAAACGCTCATACACTACATTATACAATATTTTGTTAGAAAAATAACTTGTAATATAGAAAATTTACAAATAATTAAAAATTATATGCAGATAAATGTTTATATTATGAAAAAATAGATTTATTAGAGCTTTTGCTAGATAATTACAATATAATTATATAATCTTAATATAATAAGATTACTACAACAATTTTTATAGTGAAAATATTGTAATTGAACAAAGGCAGACTAAGAGAAATAGATAATTCTTTTTTAGATGATAATAAAATAGTTATTTATGTTTTTCTTTGGATAACAATAGTATAAATGCAAATATAAAAAATTATTGTTATTTCAAAATAACTGAGAAAAACAAATAGTATATAAAAACAAAAAATATAAATGTTGAAATTATAGTGATTATTTAGATCAGTAATTTAATAAAAAAATTAAGAATATAAAAAGGATGCGGAAATAAGAATATACGTAGAATGCATAAATAAGAATGTAAAGAGGATGCATAAAATAAGAATATAAGTAGAATACATAAATTAAAATGAAAAGAGGATGCATAAAATAAGAATATAAGTAGAATACATAAATTTAGAATGTAAAGAGGATGCACAAAATTAGAATATAAGAAGAATACATAAATTAGAATGTAAAGAGGATGCACAAAATTAGAATATAAGAAGAATACATAAATTAAAATGTAAAGATGATACATGAAATGAGAATATTATGAGAAAATATAAAATAAGAATGTAAAGAAGACGTTTAAAAAAATATATAGAGGCTTAAGAATATGGAATCTTTAAAAAAAGAGTTAGAGAAATTAAATAGAAGCAAATTATACCCTTTTCATATGCCTGGACATAAGAGAAATCCTTGTGCCGGAAGTATGGCTGGATATATGGATATAGATATAACTGAGATAGATGGTTTTGATAATCTTCATGACGCTGAAGGCATTTTGCTAGATATCGAAAAAAAGGCAAGCAGATTATATGGAGTAGGTGAAACACATTTATTGGTAAATGGTAGTACATCAGGTATTTTAGCTGCTATCTCTGCTGCTATACCGGCAGGTGGAAAGCTTCTGGCAGGTAGAAATTCGCATAAAGCATTATATCATGCAGCTTATATAAGAAGACTGGAACTTAGCTATTTGAAACCGGTAATGCTTAGGCTAGATAATACTTCATTTGTATGGGGAGGAATTGATCCAGAGTGTGTAAAAGCGGAATTAGAGAAAGATAATAGTATTGAAGCTGTATTTATTACTTCTCCGACTTATGACGGAATATGTTCAAACATTCGAGAAATATCTGAAGTATGTCATAGGTTTAGTATACCATTGATAGTTGATGCTGCACATGGAGCACATTTTGGATTATTTAAAGATTTACCCGAAAATGCAATTACACAATGTGCAGATATTATTATACATAGTGTTCATAAGACTCTGGCGTCAATGACACAGACAGCTTTAATTCATGTTCAGGGAAACCTGATAAATAGAGAAATGCTAAGAAGGTTTCTTAGAATTTATCAATCAAGTAGTCCATCGTATGTCTTAATGTCATCTATTGATTCATGTATAAATGATATTTTAGATAGAGGAGATGAGATATTTGGAAGGTTAATTGAATATAAGAAGAGAATTCTAAGAGAAACAATTAATTGTAATTATCTTTTTATTCCGGGAGAAGATTGTATAAAGGATCCATGTAAGGTGCTTGTTTTCGTGAGAAACAGAGCTATTACGGGACAACAGATATATGATATACTTCGTTTAGATTATGATTTGCAGCCTGAGATGGCAGGTGATGATTATGTGTTATTGATCATTACAGGATATGATTCTGATGACGGAATTGATCGGCTTATTAAGGCAATAAATGAAATAGATAATAAGCTGAATTTTAAAATAAATAATAAAGATGTAAATAATAGTACGAGTGAGAATATATGTAAGGAATTTACAGTAAGTGACAATTATCCTAAAGCACTGCTTCCAATCTATAAAGCATGGGATTCAACACGGGAAGAATTGGATATTTCACTTGCAACAGGAAGAATATCCGGAGAGTTTGTTAATTTATATCCACCGGGTATACCATTAATTGTACCTGGAGAAGTGTTTACAAAAGAACTTATAAATAGTATAGGCCATTATATTAATGATGGAAGAAATATTCAAGGTGTCAATATTTTGCAAAATGGGGAAAGGAAAGTCAGTATTGTTTTACCTGATAGATAATGTGATAAATGATACTGATATCGTCCGAGAATGCTTAGCATAATCAAGTAACAACAAATACAGCAGCTTGGTATGTATCATCTAAAAATATTCGTTTAACCCGGAAATATGAAACTATTTGTATAAAGAAAATATAGAATAAAAATAATATGGATTACAATAAAAATAAGTAGCATATTCATAAAGATGAAGGAAAGACAGTTCCCGCAAGGTGGAAAAAGATAAAGTAGTTAAGCACATGGAAGTACTGCCAGGAAAAGCCACTATTGCGTGTCATCAGCTCGTACCGTAAACAGACACAGAGAGAAAATATACTTTTTACGATAATAAGAAATATAGAGAAAAATAAGAGTTATGGAAAAATAAGAGTTATAGAAAAATAAGAGCTGTAGAAAAAATAAGAAAGTAAGAAATTGTTTTATGGGAAAAATATTTGAGATAATGGGCAGAAGCTCATGTGGAAAGGATACAATTTATAAAAGCCTCCTTGAAAGAGGAAAAGTTGATCTTAAAAAGGTAATTATTTACACAACCAGACCAATGAGAGAAAAGGAACAAGACGGAGTTCAGTATTTCTTTTGTAGTATAGAACGTTACGAGAAGTTCAGAGAGAATAGAAAGATAATTGAGGAACGCACATACGAAACTATGTATGGACCCTGGCATTACTTTACGGTAGATGATGGACAGATAGATCTTTCGAAGGGGAACTATCTTATTATTGGTACTGTTGAAATGTTTAAATCAATGAGAGAGTATTTTGGAAAAGAAAATGTTGTACCATTGATGATAAGTGCAACGGATGGATCTATTATGCAAAGGGCCATGCATAGAGAATTGAAGCAGGAGGAGCCAAAATATGATGAAATGTGCAGGAGATTTTTGGCTGATAAGTCTGACTATGCAGATGAAAAGCTAAAGGAAGCCGGTATAATGAGAACTTTTAACAATGACGGCGATCTTATAGACTGTATTGAAGAGATAGAAAGTTTCATTATTCAAGAAACAGGTAACTGATTTAAGAGGTTTTTTATGGATATAAGGATAGACAATATTCAGCAAACTACACAGGTACAGCAGACACAACAGTCTCAGGAGGTGAGTGGAGACTTCAAATTTACTCTCACCAGCAAGATTGAAGATTCTACTTTGGCTGAGCGCCTTAACATGATGATGCAGGATATTGTTCAGCAGGGGAAACAGATATCCAAAAAAAATGACATACGAGACATGCAGAGATATCGGATACTTATCAAGGATTTTTTGAATGAGATTGTAACCAGGTCTCACGCTTTTTCCAGAGAAAATTTTCTGGATAGGAGAGGAAGGCATAGGGTCTATGGAATTATAAGACTAATTGATGAAAATCTGGACGAGTTGGCAAAGGAACTTGTAAAGGATGAAAAGGACAATATTAATATTCTTGCAAAGATAGGTCAGATAGAAGGATTATTATTGGATATTTTTACATAATAAAAATCTGTGTTAAAACGGCTTTATTTTTTTGTAGTATGGGAGGAATAGGCGCTAATGGCGCATTTTTTAGATATAATTGATCAGGATCAGATAAAGGAACATATGCAAAATGCCCTTAAAACAGGGAAAATATCACATGCCTATATTATTTCAGGGGATGCTGGAAGTGGCAAAAAAATGATTGCGGGGGTTTTTGCACAAACAATTTTATGTGAAGACAAGAAGGATGTAGATGGAGTTATTGAAAACTGCGGAGAATGTCATTCGTGTAAACAGGCACAAAGTCAGTCACATCCTGATATAAGAATAGTAAGACATGAAAAAGCGACTTCTATCGGTGTAGATGAGATAAGACAGCAGGTTTGTGACGATGTCTATATAAAACCATATTCAGATCATAAAATTTATATTATTCCGGACGGGGAATTGATGACACAACAGGCACAAAATGCTCTGTTAAAAACACTTGAGGAACCTCCGGCATATGCGACTATCTTAATACTTACTTCAAATATAGATGCTTTTCTTCCGACAATTCTCAGCAGATGCATAGTATTTAACTTAAAACCTGTAAGAGATGACCTGATACAAAAATATCTTATGGAGAAGAGGCAGGTCGTGGATTATAAAGCACAACTGGCAGTTTCTTTTGCTCAGGGAAATGTAGGAAAAGCAATTTTATTGTCAGAAAATGAAGATTTTGAAAGATTAAAAAACGGTGCGATCGATCTGGTTTCAAGACTTGGAAGAACCCAGATTTCAGAGCTTATTGAAAGACTACAGACACTTTTATCACCAAAAGAAGGGTCTGAGAAAAAAATGGATGTAATATTAACAAATGACTTTCTGGATGTCCTTTTATTTTTTGTGAGGGATATACTTGTTTATAAAGCGGAGAACAGTGCGGATCACTTGATTTTCGCTGATAAACTGTCGTATATTAGTAGTGTTACGGAAAAATGTTCGTATAAAGAAATTGATAATATATTAATGGCAATTGAGAGGGCAAGAGCACGAATTCGTGCTAATGTGAACAGCTTAATGACTCTCGAAATGCTGATGCTTGATATAAAGGAGAATTTATAAATATATGACCAGAGTTATCGGCGTAAGATTCAGAACAGCCGGCAAGATCTATTATTTTGATCCGGGTAACTTTGATATAAAAAAAGGTGATCACGTTATCGTTGAGACAGCAAGAGGCGTCGAATACGGAACTGTGCTTTCAGACCCCAGAGATGTTGATGATGAGGAAGTCACAAAACCCTTAAAAGCAGTTCTTCGAATGGCTAATGAGAAGGATGATGAACAAGAAAAAAGCAACCGTATAAGGGAGAAAGAAGCTTTCAAAATCTGCAAGGAAAAGATCATTAAACATGGCCTTGAAATGAAGCTGATAGATGCGGAATATACTTTTGATAATAACAAGGTGTTATTCTATTTTACAGCTGATGGAAGAATAGATTTCAGAGATCTGGTTAAGGATCTTGCATCTGAATTTAAAACAAGAATTGAGCTGAGACAGATTGGTGTCAGAGACGAAACCAAAATTATTGGAGGATATGGAATATGCGGAAGACCTTTATGCTGTCATTCATATCTTTCCGATTTTATTCCTGTGTCAATAAAAATGGCAAAGGAGCAGAATCTGTCGCTTAATCCTACAAAGATTTCCGGAGTTTGCGGCAGGCTTATGTGCTGTCTTAAAAACGAAGAGGATGTTTATGAAGAACTGAATCGGAAAATGCCAGGGGTTGGTGACATAGTTCATACTAATGATGATCTTGAAGGCGAGGTTGCAAGTGTAAATATTCTTAGGCAGACGGTAAGAATACTTGTTGATGTGGATGATGAGAAGGAAGTTCACGAATATAATGTGGATGATTTGACTCTTGTAAGAAAAAGACAAAAACACAAGCAGAATGCGCCTAAGGAAAAGGATGCAGATGAAGAGGCAGCTAAGGCTCTGGAACAGCAGGACAAGGATATTAGTATGCCTGAAAGGCCTGCAAAAAATAAGAATCAGAACAGACAGAATAAACAGAATAATAATCAAAACAATAACCAGAATAAAAACAATCAAAATAAGAATAATCAGAATAATAAACAGTATTCAGAAGATAAAGTGGCTGCTGATCAGGAAGATAAGAATCAAAACAGTAGAACTGAGAATGAATCTGGACTGAAAAATAATCAGTCTTTTGCACAGGATAAGGAGCAGTCTACAGGACAGAATAATAAGCCATCAGACCAGGATAAGAATCAGGGTACGCGACAGAATAATAAGTTCTCAGACCAGGATAAGAATCAGGCTGCAGGACAGAATAATGTTCCGGACGAGGACAGGATACAATCTGTAGGGTATAGCGATAATCAGTCTTCTAATACGAAAGATAAACAGACTATCGTGCAAAATGCAGGTCTGACGGATGATCAGGCTAATAGCCATACTGAGGAACAGGATAATAAAAAAACAGAAGGCCAAAATAGCAACCAGTCATCGGGTCAAAATGGCAACCAGAGTAAGGGGCAAAAGAACTTCGAAAGAAGAAATAATAAAAAGAAAAATTTTAATAGAAACAGAAACAACAAGAATCAGGACAAAAAAGGACAGGATAGAAGAAACCAGGATAACAGAAATAAAAAGCAGAACCGTAACGAGGGGGCAAATGAGCAGGGATGATGACAGAAACAATCTCTTAAAATCCGGTGAGCGACTGGATGATCTTCAAAAAAACGGATTGATGATAATTCAGGATCCTGAGAGGTTTTGTTTTGGAATTGATGCTGTGCTGCTTTCGGGGTTTGCTTTTGCTGCATCAGGTGACAAGGTGCTTGATCTTGGAACCGGAACAGGAATTATTCCGCTTCTGATGGCAGCAAAAACAGATGCTGATTCTTTAATAGGTCTTGAAATTCAACAGGATAGTGCGGATATGGCTATGCGCAGTGTGAAGTATAATGGACTTGAAGAGCGCGTGCAAATAGTACATGGCGATATAAAAGAGGCGGATAAGATATTTGAACCTGCCTCTTTTGATGTTATAACGACAAATCCTCCATATATGATAAAGGGGCATGGGATTACAAATGAGGAAAGTCCCAAGGCAATTGCAAGACATGAGATTTTGTGTGATCTAAATGATGTAATGCTTGCGGCAAAAAAACTGCTACATCCGGGCGGGAGATTTTATATGGTGCACAGACCATTCAGATTGGCAGAAATTTTTTTGTGTATGTGCAAAAACAGAATTGAACCAAAAAGAATCAGGATGGTTCATCCGTATGTGGATAAGGAACCAAGTATGGTTCTGATTGAAGGATTAAGAGACGGAAAATCAAGAATTAAGGTTGAGCCACCTCTCATAATTTATGATGCACCGGGAAAATACAGCAAAGAAATGGCAGACAACTATGGTTTTTGATTGCAGAGGATACAATCCTGTTATGAGGATAAATTTATGAGTGACAATAATAGCCAGGGAATGCTTTACCTATGTGCAACACCTATTGGCAACTTGAACGATATCACAGCCCGTGTATTGGATACATTAAGGGATGTTGATATTATTGCTGCTGAGGATACAAGAAACAGTATAAAGCTTTTAAATCACTTTGATATTCATACAGAGCTGACAAGTTATCATGAATATAATAAGGTTGAAAAAGCAGAGTACCTGATAGAACTGATGCAGAACGGAAAAGATATAGCGCTTATTACTGATGCAGGGACACCTGCAATATCAGATCCGGGTGAGGTACTTGTCAGAATGTGTCATGAAGCAGGGGTACGGGTAACATCTCTTCCCGGTCCGGCAGCCTGTATTACAGCACTTACGTTGTCAGGATTAAATTCAAGACGATTTGTATTTGAGGGATTTCTTCCGGGGCAGGATGATAAAAAGGAAAGAAAACGTATATTGGAACTATTAAGGACTGAGCACAGGACTATTATCCTGTATGAAGCTCCTCACCACTTAAGAGCAACATTAAAAGATCTATTTGAATTTCTTGGTGAAAGGAAGATAACCATCTGCAGAGAGATCACAAAGAAATTTGAGGAAATTATTCCTACAACTCTAGAAGGTGCAGTTTTACATTATGAAGAAAACGAACCAAGGGGTGAGTATGTTCTGGTTGTTGAAGGAGTAAGTCTCAAAGTTCTTGACAGACAGCAACAGGAAGAGTGGGCAAAGATGAGCATCGAAGACCACATGGAACATTACGAGAAAAATGGAATGAGCCATAAAGATGCCATGAAACAGGTTGCTGCTGACAGAGGTGTCGGTAAACGAGAGATTTATCAGGCTCTTTTAAATAATAAATGATTTGTGAAAAAGGAATTGGAAAATGGGACAGGCTGATAATTTAACATGGGGTGTTACGATAATGATAGCAGTAGTCATTGTAGTGATACTCTCTGTTAGCATAATCATTATACGCATCCTTAAGAGCCGACATCTTCCAATGGATGAACTGGATGGTCATGAATTCGAATACTATTGTGCAGATCTTCTAAAAGAATGGGAATTTACAGATGTTGAAGTGACAAGAGGCAGCGGAGACTTTGGCGCAGATATCCTGGCTGAAAAAGATGGTATAAGCTATGCGATTCAATGTAAATGCTATGATAAACCTATAGGTGTAAAGGCGGTTCAGGAGATATATGCCGGAAGGGATTATTACGATCGAATGGTGGGGGTGGTAATGACAAACCAGTATTTTACTGATCCTGCACAGAAGCTTGCAAGAAAATTAAAGATAATGCTATGGGACAGGGATTATATTGATAGCATGGCTTGTAATGACAGATAATATCTCGATAAGCGTTTTGATTGAATTAAAATTGGGGATCAGCATGTCTGCTGTATCCCCATAAATTTTTTCTATGTATAATTTTTTCAATTAGATATAGATTCCTAAATTTCCACAGAAATTCGTAAAATTGTGCCGGGCTAGCTCCTTAAAAAACATTGCTGTTTTCAGGGAGTCATACCATAGAGTAATCTTGCAATCTCGGAGTCTTTGTCCAAAATAATTGTTTTTTCTCCACCCTTTAATGAATTTTCGAGAGCATCAAGTGATCGCATGAAATTATAAAACTCTGCTTTTTCAGGTGTATTGTATGCTGCGGAAAGAGTTTTCATATATTCGGCTTCTCCTTCGCCCTGGAGGGCAGCAGCCTGTTTTTCTGCGTCTGCTTTTAGGATTGTTACAGTCTTATCGGTTTCATTTTTTATTTTCTGAGCTTCGGCTTTACCTTCTGCCTGATAGGAAGCTGCAATGTTGTTCCTTTCGGATGTCATTCTTTCATATACAGCAGTTCTGTTATCGTCGGGTAGATCCAGGGCTTTAATCTCGGCTGTAACGATTGAGACACCGTAGCTTTCCATATCGGAATTAGCATCCTCGGTTATAATCTTTGTCAGTGCTTCACCGCGGGCTTCAATAACTTCATCCTGAGACATGGATGAAATTGCTGTTTTGGTGGCATTATAAACAGCAGCTTCGATTCTCTCCTGGGCTCTGACATCCAGGGCGTTTAGGGATTGTATATATTTTACGGGATCTGTTACACGCCACAGAACATAGGTGTCTGTAATCATTGATTTTTTATCCTTTGTTATTACATCAGAAGCGGGAATATCATAGATTTTTGTTTGGGCACCTATTATCTGAGTATTTTGTATGAAAGGTGTAATCAGTTTCAAACCTGGTTCAGATTCCACTTTTACAATTTTTCCAAATTGTCTTACTGCTACAAACTCTTTTTGGTGTACTGTATAAAATGAATTACTTGCAATAATGAGCGCTGCTACGCCAATAACTGCGGCGACAGTGATCAATACCTGTTTCTTCATATAAATTCCTCCAGTATTCTATGTTTATGATCTAATAAATGAAAATTTAATTGTTGTTGCTGCTTGAATCGACATCAGTAGATGAAGAACTATCATTAGCTGCTTCCATGGCTGCACTTGCGATACCGGAATTGTAGTCAGTAAAGCTTTCTATAGGCATGACTTCCTGCGTCTTTCCATCTGTGATAATAAGCTTTGTTCCGGGGAGAACATTTTCAATTGTCTCATAAAACATTCTTTGCTTTGTAATAAGAGGATACTTACTGTATTCCTCATACATGCTGTTAAATTTGGTGACTTGTCCTTCTGCTTCTGCGATACGTGATGCTTTTTCAGCTTCTGCATTTTGGATGATTCGGTCTGCTTCTGCTTCTGCTGCGGGGACCTGTTCACTCTGATATTTTTTGGCGTTGTTGACAGCTGTCTCTTTTCCCTGCTTGGCAGTCTCTACTGCTTTAAAAGCCTGCTTGATTTCGTCCGTCGGGGGCTCGGCATCCTGTATGGATACATTAACTGCCAAGAGACCTACATTTTCATTCTGAAGTTTAGTCTGAAGCTTTTCCTTAACGTCTGATTGAATCTGTCCTTTTGCTGTCGTTATTACCTCATCGACAGGGTAATTAATGACAGTAGATCTGATACAGGAAAGCGCCATGTTTTTCATAATATCTTCAGGATCGCTCGTATTATAAAAATATGCAACAGGATCACTCACCTTGTATTCCAGATAAAAATCAATGTCAACAAAATTAAAGTCGGAGGTAATCATGATTCCTTCGTCATCAATTGTTATGTTTTGGCCGTTGTTATCAATAACATACCCGATTCCTATACCGTGAGTAGTCATATCTACCTTATGTACGGCCTGTATAAAAGGAATTTTGAAGTATAGCCCAGCAGAATTTGTTGCGATTACTTTACCGAACTGGGTAACAATTGCCTGTTCCTGTTCACTGACATTGTAAAATGACCCCATGGCGACCAAAATGATAAAAATGCCAATAAATGCTGGCAAAATCATTTTGCCTATGTCGCTTGCTTTTTCTTTTAGTTTACCTGACATATAGATGTCCTCCTAAATTTGTGAATGTATAATAAAAATAGTTTTTGTAATAAAAATACTAACATATATATTGAAATTTTATTACAGATATTTGTGCAAAATGGAACTCTATAATTGGTGAAATATGAATAATTCGTTTTTGAACAATACATAAGCATGGGAAACAAGCGGCCTATTTGATAGAATATACATATAAGAAGTATTATTTTTTTCGAGAGATAAAACAACTTTGTAGACAGTATTAAATAGCTTGTGAAAATAGTGGAATGACTTAAGGAATCCACTGCAGCGGGGACGTTTAGCTTTCTGTTGTTGCTAAGCATAAATCCCTTTGATTTTTAGCAACCCTTAGGTCGGAATAGAGAGGGAAAACATATGATAAATACAGTCAGAATTGAGGACATGGATTCTCTTTTCAGAATGATATCCGAGCAGGAATACAGGGAGGATCTTGGGAGAAACAGAAATCTGTATATATACAGAGGGCAGCCCAATTCCGAATTTCCACTTACAACAAGCCTGATGCGTAATTGCAAAAATAAAAGGAAAGAGCTTGAGCCTTGCATACTTCGCAATTTTACAAAATACGCCGCACTGGAAGTTCCTACTATTGAGAGATCGGTATGGCGTCAGATGATTTTCGGACAACATCATGGCTTGCCTACAAGACTACTTGACTGGTCATATTCTCCATTAATGGCTCTTCATTTTTCGGTAACAGAAAATGATATGGATGAGATGTCTACGCATGACAGCGTTGTATGGCGAATAGATATTCATGAGCTTCATGATATTTTGCCTCAAAAATATAAGGACATAGCAAGCAAATTCAATACAACCGTGTTTACAGTAGATATGCTTCAGGACGTTTGCGGATCTCTTGAAGAGTACGACGAAGACATGGGAGATAAAGCCATGCTTATTATTGAACCACCTTCAGTAGATCTTCGTATTGTTAATCAGTATTCTTTTTTCTCTGTAATTCCAAGTAAAATGGAGGATATACAGGGATTTCTTGACGCAAATACAAATCTTACAACCAAGTATATCATTGATAAGAATCTTCGTTGGGAGGTTCGAGATATGCTTGATCATCAGAATATCTCAGAAAGAATCGTGTACCCGGGCCTTGATGGCATTTCAAAATGGCTGGGACGTCACTACTTTGTCAAATGATAAAGGTCAACTTGTACATATACAACTTTGAAAACTTGTACAAAATCACAATACAAATTTGATTGACCAGTCTATACAACTTGGATATGATATATGTAATCACCGGACATAATTATGAATGTCAGGTGTAATAGTATGTTCGTAGTTCATTGAATTATTATCAATGTTAATGCAGAACATCCTTTTCGGAGGGGAATACGTGGCAAAATATCAGGAGGTTGTAGACTGGATCACTAAGCAGGTGAGTAGTGGTACGTTATCACCGGGAGATAAGATACCGTCAGAGAATGACCTTTGTGTACAATTTAATATAAGCAGACAGACAGTCAGGCATGCTATAGGAATACTTGTACAGGAAGGTATTCTTACTGCAGAGCGCGGAAGCGGAACTTATGTCACGGATGAAAGAGTAAGAAGCGGAGAGCGTAACAGAATAGCAGTTATAACAACTTATGTGGATAGTTACATATTTCCAAAGACAATACAGGGAATAGAGAATAAGTTGCGAGAACTGGGTTATTCTGTACAACTTTTCTTTACAAACAATTCGTCAATAAGGGAACGGGAGATACTTTCGGAAATTATAGAAAAGGATGAAGTAGCGGGAATTATACTGGAGCCTACAAGAAGCGCTTTGCCTACACCCAATACGGATCTTTTGCTGAAGATATCGGGTATGAGAATCCCGATTCTTTTTATGAACAGCTATTATCCGGAGCTATCGGGTATATGGGACCCTGAGAGCAATAGAAATATACCGCATGTTTCAATGAATGATAAAAAGTGTGCTTACAAAGCGGTAAAAAGCCTGTTGGATAACGGACATACGAAAATTGGCTGTGTTTTGAAACTTGATGACAGACAGGGGTTCGACAGATACAGCGGATATCAGGAGGCGATTTCCGAGAGAGGTATTTCACCGGAAGATGCAAATATTATCTGGCTTGATACAGAGGATTTGAAAAGAGAAGAGCTTATAAAGGATAAGATCTGGGCGAGACTTTCAGGATGCACGGCAGTTTTTTGCTATAACGATGAAATGGCTTCCATGGTAATGGAGATTCTTAAGGAGAATGGAATAAGGATTCCGGATGAAATATCAATTGTCAGCATGGATGATTCCGATTTGGCAAAGTATACCAGACCTCCGTTAGATTCTATTCCGCATCCTAAGGAGAAGCTTGGTGAGAGGGCAGCAGACAATCTTATCAGACTTATTCATCATCCCGGTTTTTCGGCTACATATGAATTTGATGAGGAAATAACTGTCAGAGGTTCAGTAAGAGCAATAAAATAGCTCAGAATTTATAAAAATACTTAATCGCCCCGGGCGAGGAAAAAAGGAGAGACTAGTATGGGAAATGCAAAACAGGCCATCGCAGATGGCAAAACACTATTGGGAATTGAGTTTGGATCAACAAGAATAAAAGCTGTTCTTACAGATATGGACAATAATCCGATCGCACAGGGTTCACACAGTTGGGAAAACAGACTTGATAATGGCATTTGGACATATACTTTGGATGATATCTGGAACGGTCTTCAAGACTGCTATAAAGGTCTGGTTGAAGATGTGGAAAAACAGTATGGTGAAAAGCTTACCACAATCGGCGCCATGGGATTTTCTGCAATGATGCATGGCTACATGGCTTTTGATAAAGATGGAAATCTTCTCGTTCCTTTCCGAACATGGAGAAATACTATTACAGAAAAAGCATCTGATGAACTTACAGAATTGTTTGGTTATCATATTCCTCAGCGTTGGAGTATTGCTCATCTGTATCAGGCAATGCTTAATGGGGAAGAGCATGTGGAAAAAGTTGATTTCTTTACAACTCTTGCAGGATATATTCATTGGCAGCTTACCGGCGAGAAGGTGCTTGGAGTGGGTGATGCATCAGGAATGTTCCCGATTGATTCAGCTACATGCGACTATAACGAAAAAATGGTTGGTCAGTTTGATGAACTTACCAAAGAGAAAGGCTTTTCCTTTAAACTTCGTGACATTCTTCCAAAGTCACTTCCAGCAGGTGCAAAGGCAGGTGAACTTACAACTGAAGGTGCTAAAAAACTGGATCCTACAGGAACGCTTGAGGCAGGTATACCGGTTTGTCCTCCTGAGGGAGATGCGGGAACAGGCATGGTTGCTACAAACTCCGTTGGGGTGAGAACAGGTAATATCTCAGCCGGAACATCAGTATTTTCAATGGTTGTACTTGAGCATGATCTTTCAAAAGCATATCCTGAGCTTGATCTTGTAACAACACCTTCGGGTGAACAGGTAGCTATGGTTCACTGCAACAACTGTACATCTGACTTAAATGCTTATGTTGGACTTTTCAGAGAATTTGCAAAGGCTACAGGCTCAGATATAGACGATGATACATTGTATGGAACACTTTACAGAAAAGCAATGGAGGGCGATGCGGATTGTGGCGGACTTCTTGCATACAATTATTTTTCCGGGGAGAGTATTACCGGTTTCAATGAAGGAAGACCACTGTTTGTCAGAAGACCTGATGCTAAGATGAACCTTGCAAACTTTATGAGAACACATCTTTACACTGCGCTTGGAGCATTAAAGGTTGGTAATGATATTCTTATGAAAGAAGAGAATGTTAAGGCAGATTTCTTCTTTGGACAGGGTGGCTTCTTTAAAATCCGAGGTGTTGGTGACAGGGTAATGGCAGCAGCACTTGACACACCAATAAAACTTATGGAGACAGCAGGTGAAGGTGGTCCTTGGGGTCAGGCAATTCTTGCAGGCTTTATGCTTAATAAGCAGGATGGAGAGACACTTGAACAGTATCTTAACAATAAGGTTTTCAAAGAAGGAAAAGTGGAAACCTGCGATCCTGTAGATGAGGACGTTAAAGGCTTTGATAAATTTATGCTGGATTATAAGGCAGGTCTTGAAATTGAAAGAGCTGCAGTAAATGCGATTTCTTAAAAGCAGCAGTTTTGCTGTGACATTATTAGCTTAAATGAAACAGGGGATTTTCAAAAAGGAGATAAAAATGTTAGAAGAACTTAAAAAGAAAGTATACGAAGCGAACATTTTGCTTCCTAAATACGGGCTTGTAACATTCACATGGGGAAATGTGAGTGCTATTGACAGAGAATCAGGTCTTTTTGTTATTAAGCCAAGCGGTGTTGATTATGAAACAATGACTCCGGATGATATGGTTGTCATGAACCTTGATGGAGAAAAGGTTGAAGGAAAGCTCAATCCTTCCTCCGATACACCAACCCATGTAGAGATTTACAAGGCTTTTAAAGAGGTTGGCGGTGTAGTGCATACACATTCGTCCTATGCAACAAGCTGGGCACAGGCAGGAAGATCAATTCCGTGCTATGGTACAACACATGCAGATTATTTTTATGGAGAAATTCCTTGTGTCAGATGCCTTAACAAAGATGAGATTGAAGATGCGTACGAGGAGAACACAGGACATCTTATTGTTAACGAATTCAACAGAATGGGTAAGGATCCTATAGCGGTTCCCGCTGTTCTGTGTAAAAATCACGGAGTCTTTTCCTGGGGCAAGGATGCACATGAAGCTGTTCACAATGCTGTAGTAACGGAAGAGGTTGCAAAAATGGCATACAGATGTGAAGTTATTAATCCAAGAGTTATGCCTGCACCTATGGAACTTCAGGATAAGCACTATTACAGAAAACATGGTGCTAATGCTTATTATGGACAAAAATAGAAATATTTATATAAAAGCATTTTTTAACAAAAACACCGCAAAAAATGCGGTAGACTCATATTTTTAATTATGCTAAATTAGTAATCGCCGGGCTGGAAATTACCCCGCCCGGCATACTTCATGGTTCAAATACGTTATGCCGCATTATGCGGAACATAACTTCAAATTTTAAAGATATTGTAAAAAGGAAGTGGAGGAATTATGACGAACAAAGAATTGCAGAAAATTGCAAACGAAGTCCGCAAGGGCATAGTCACAGCGGTTCATGCAGCAGGTGCCGGACACCCGGGCGGATCACTGTCAGCAGCAGATATTTATACATATCTGTATTTTGAAGAAATGAACATCGATCCTAAGGACCCTGTAAAGGCAGATCGTGATCGTTTTGTACTTTCAAAAGGACATACAGCACCCGGTCTTTATTCAGTAATGGCTCAGCGTGGATATTTCCCGGTAGAGGAGCTAAAGACACTCAGAAAGCTTGGCTCAAGACTTCAGGGACATCCCAGCATGCAGTATCTTCCCGGACTGGATATGTCATCAGGTTCACTCGGACAGGGTATTTCAGTTGCTTGCGGTATGGCTCTTTCTGCAAAGCTTGATAATAAAGATTTCAGAACATATACCCTTTTGGGTGATGGTGAGATTGAAGAGGGTCAGGTTTGGGAAGCAGCAATGTTTGCCGGTTTCAGAAAGCTTGATAACCTTGTTGTTATTGTAGATAACAACGGTCTTCAGATTGACGGACCTGTTGATCAGGTTTGCTCACCTTATCCTATTGACAAAAAGTTTGAAGCATTTAACTTCCATGTAATCAATATAGATGCACATGATTTTGATGCTATCAGAGCAGCTTTCAAGGAAGCCAGAGAAACAAAGGGTCAGCCTACTGCAATCATTGCACACTCAACAAAGGGTAAGGGTGTATCCTTTATGGAAAATCAGGTTTCATGGCATGGTGTAGCACCTAATGATGAAGAGTATGCAAAGGCTATGGAAGATCTTGAAAAGATCGGACAGGCACTTGAAGCGTAAGTAGGAGGTTAAAATGAGCGAAGTTAAGAAGATAGCTACCAGAGATAGCTATGGTAAAGAACTTATAGAGCTTGCAAAGGTTAATGACAAGGTGGTTGTACTTGATGCAGACCTTGCAGCAGCAACCAGAACAGGCTGGTTTAAAAAGGAATTCCCCGATCG
The DNA here is from genome assembly GCF_000703165.1 of Butyrivibrio sp. AE3004. Lineage (NCBI taxonomy): Bacteria > Bacillati > Bacillota > Clostridia > Lachnospirales > Lachnospiraceae > Butyrivibrio > Butyrivibrio sp. AE3004. Next base: position 3,211,005 of record NZ_JNLQ01000002.1, on the reverse strand, counting down.
TCATATCGACTGTGGTATCGCAGAGTGCAACATGATGGGTATAGCAGCAGGACTTGCAACAACAGGAAAGATTCCTTTTGTCAGCACATTCGCAATGTTTGCAACCGGACGTGCTTTTGAGCAGGTTCGTAATTCAATCGGATATCCCCATCTCAATGTAAAGATTGGTGGTACACATGCCGGAATCACAGTTGGTGAAGATGGAGCAAGCCATCAGTGTAACGAGGATCTTGCGCTTATGCGTACAATCCCGGGTATGGTAGTTATGTGTCCTGCAGATGATATTGAGGCAAGAGCTTGTGTTCGCGCAGCAGCTGAGCATGAAGGTCCTGTATATATCCGTTTCGGACGTGCAGCTTGTCCTGTAGTTAATGACAGACCTGATTACAAGTTTGAACTTGGTAAAGGAACAGTTCTTCGTGAGGGTACAGATGTAAGTATTATTGCAACCGGCATCGGCGTTGGTTCAGCTCTTGAAGCTGCTGAGAAGCTTGCAGCTGAAGGTGTAAGCGCAGAAGTTATAAACATCTGCACAATAAAGCCTATTGATAGAGAGCTTGTTGTAGCAACAGCGAAGAAAACCGGAAAAGTTGTTACAGTGGAAGAGCATTCTGTAATCGGCGGACTAGGTAGTGCTGTATGCGATGTACTTGCAGAGGAATGCCCTACAGTTGTAAAGAAGATCGGCATGCAGGATCGTTACGGTGAGTCAGGATCAGCAGGTGATCTTGTTAAGAAGTATGGCCTTGATGGTGAGGGCGTATATAATTCTGTTAAAGAATTTTTGAAATGATTAGCTTAAGATTTATTCTTGCGAAAGCATATGTCAAACAGATATGACAGCGTATCCATTTGGCTTGACTCGCAGCCCACATATATGGTATATGTGGGCTGTTGCTTGTTTTGAGATTATAAAACAGATGATAAGAAACATTTTTATCATTTACGGAGAATTGCAAAATATGAATATTTTAGCACCATCCATTTTATCAGCGGATTTTACAATACTGGGGGAACAGATAGCAAAAACAGAGGAAGCAGGAGCGCAATATCTTCATTTTGATGTTATGGATGGCATATTTGTCCCTTCAATATCATTTGGATTGCCTGTACTTAAATCTATCCGTAAAGCATCAAATCAAATCTATGATGTTCATTTAATGATTGAAGAACCGATACGTTATATAGAAGAGTTTGCTGAAAGCGGAGCAGACATAATTACTTTTCATGTTGAGGCTGCTTCTGACCCGAGAGAAGTTATCGACAAAATTCACAGTTGCGGAAAAAAGGCCGGAATGTCAATTAAACCTAAAACATCAGTTTATGCACTAAGGCCGTATCTTGAACATCTGGACATGGTTCTTATAATGACAGTTGAACCGGGATTTGGCGGGCAAAAATATATTGATGAATGTACTGAGAAAATTGTTGCTACCAGAAAAATGATAACCGAGATGGGATTAAATACTGATATTGAAATTGATGGCGGTGTGACAATAAACAACATTCATGTACCTGTTGAGGCCGGAGCTAATGTAATTGTAGCAGGTTCAGCAGTGTTTAATGGAAATATTACAGAGAATGTAAAAGCCCTGATTGGTGAAATGAGATAATATTAGTATCGGATGTCTAAGGAACAGCAGATATATCCATGAATAGTAATGATAAACTTAACTTTCTATAAACTTTCTCTAAATACTGATTATAGATAAGTTGAATATCTTATAATATGGTTGTAGTAATGTGGCTGTTTAAGTGATTTCATTTCGGATTATCTGCAATTTAGGCAGGGGTGATACTATGGCTCACAATGTAAGGAATATTTGTATGAATTGTGGCAGAATGTTTACGGCAAGAGAGAGTAACCATGCATTCTGTTCGCTTGAATGCAAAAAAATGTATTCAAATCATTCCGGTTACAGATGTAGGGATTGCAGAAATGCCGCTTGTAAAGTGAGAAATGATTCACTGGTAAATTCACCTCCTGATTGTGAAAATCTTCAATTACATAAGTCATATAAGATTCCGGGAGGAAAATAATAATACATAAGTTTTTGAATAAAAACTAATTGAACTTATATAATTATAATGCAGGTAGAGAGTAATTCTTGCCTGCATTTTTCTGTGTAGTTATAATATTTTTGCATGGAAAAAGAGAAATACGGGGTGATACACATTGAAACAGACTAAGAATTCTACAGAACAGGTAATTCATGATTTTGGAGCTGATATTACACATATTTATTTAATTTTATTGTTTGTATTACTTCCGTTATATAAACAGAACGGATATGCAGATATAGCAAACGCCAAATATTCGGTATTCAGATTTTTATCAGTGGCATTTATTATACTGTGCGGAGGTGTTTTTTTTACATTTGAAACCATCTGCTTAAAGGGCAGAAATATAAGGAAAAAGCCTGACATTCCTTTAACATTCATTCTCTTGCATCTGCTTTTTAATATAGTTACTTTTGTATTTTCTATAGATCGAAAAACATCTTTTGAGGGAAATGGCAGCTGGCACATGGGGGTCTTTTCGCAACTGCTGATACTGTTTTCAACGCTGTTGGTTTACTACTATTATAAAGAAAAGAAAATAATCTGGTGGGCAGCTCTCTTTGGCATAAGTACGACAAGTCTCCTTACAATTCTGAACAGGTTTGATATATACCCGATTGACATGGGAAACAAGTACCCCGGATTTATTTCCACACTAGGACAGACAAACTGGGCAACAATGTACGTAGCATGTCTTATGGGATGCTGTATGGGTATATACATTTACGAAAAAAATAAAGTAGTAAGAGGGATTGTTTTTGTCGTAAATATGATTCTTTTTATTTCCTTATGGATGATAGGGAGTGATACTGCATTTCCGGTTATGATTGCGGAATTCTTTGTTTTACTGGGGATTTGCATAAGAGACAGGGATCTTTTAAAAAGATATTCTGAAATACTCTTAGGTTGGGGAATAAGTGCGGAAATAACGTATGTAGCTGTTTTTAGGTTATATCATGAAAGATTTGTGTTTGTTGATGAAAATGATGCCGTAAATACTTTAATAAAATCTCATATTGGTATTTTGATAATTGTAATGGCAATTCTTACGTATGCATACATTTTCTTTTCAAATAAAAGAGAATGGAATAGTCACCTTGCGGTAAACATTTTTACGGTTGTTTCAATATTATTGGGAATGTCGCTTGTGGCTGGTATAGTAATGATGGTCATTGTAACTATGGCTCCCGAAAAGGCAGGACCCCTGGTAAATATAAGAATGCTTAGATTTGACGATGACTGGGGAACACACAGAGGTCTTAACTGGAAATGTGCCGTTACAGGATTTATGCGAATGAACCCGGTCCGAAAAATAGTAGGCCTTGGGCAGGGGTGCTTTGAAAAAAATATATACTCTTTTGAAGACCTTAAGGATAGGCTTATTCTTATGTACGGGAATTTTTATCTAATGGTTGCTCATAATGAGTATTTAAACATGCTTATTGAAAATGGGATAGTTGGTTGCATCTCATACATGGGAATTATTATCACATCCTTTGCAAAATTATGGAAAAATGCAGGAAAAACAAGGCTTGCACTTATGGCTCTTTTGTCGCTTTCAGGGTATGTGGCATGCAGTATTTTCTTTTTTCAGCATGTTTATGCCACTACTTTTATGTATTTACTTACAGCAATGGCCTTATCGGAGATTGGAAAAGAAGCTGCTCGTTGACAAGAACAAACCTAAAAGGCATACTAAATAATAGACTTTAAACGTGAACTTTTAAGGATGAGAAAGGTCGAATACTGAAAATGTATAAAAAAATGGATAGAAATGCACCTTGCTGGTGTGGAAGCGGAAAGAAATACAAATCCTGCCATGAAGCTTTTGATGAAAAAATTATTAGTCTGCAGAGAGAAGGGAAAATAGTTCCAAAACGTTCTCTTTTAAAGACTGAAAAAGATATAGAAGGAATAAAGGCAAGTGCCAGGATTAATATGGCATGTCTTGATGAAGTTGGTGACAGAATAAAAGCAGGTATGTCAACTCAGGATATAGATGATATCGTTGCTGATGTTACAAGAAAAATGGGAGGTATTTGTGCGCCTCTAAATTATGAGGGATTTCCTAAAAGTGTTTGTACATCCATTAATGATATGGTATGTCATGGTATCCCGTCTCCCGATGATATTTTACAGGATGGAGATATAATTAATGTTGATTGTTCTACTATATTGAATGGCTATTTTTCGGATTCATCACGAATGTTTTGCATAGGAGATGTGGATCCGGCATGGAAAAAACTGGTAGATGTAACAAAGGAAGCTGTTGATATCGGGGTAAAAAATGTAATACCTTGGACTCCCCTAGGAAATATGGGCGATGCTGTTCATCAGCATGCTTTAAAAAACGGATATACAGTTGTGCGTGAAATCGGTGGACACGGCTGTGGTAATGAATTCCATGAGGAGCCGTTTGTAAGCTTTGTAAGTAAGCCTGGAACAGAGATGATCATGGTTCCGGGAATGGTATTTACAATAGAGCCCATGATCAATATGGGAACGGATAACATTTTTGTTGACGAAGAGAATGACTGGACAGTTTATACAGAGGACGGTGCTCCTTCAGCACAGTGGGAAGTTGAGGTTCTTGTTACCGAGACAGGCTGCGATATACTCTGTTATTAAGAACGTAAATATATTAAGGAGATTTCAATAGATGCAAAACAAAGGAAAGTATTATATTACAACTGCGATAGCATATACATCAGGTAAGCCTCACATAGGCAACAGCTATGAGATAGTGCTTGCTGATGCTATTGCCAGGTACAAGAGAAAAGATGGCTATGATGTTCATTTTCAGACAGGTTCTGATGAACATGGCCAGAAAATAGAAACAAGAGCAATTGAGGCAGGATGCAGCAGCCCGAAGGAATTTGTAGATGGAGTTGCCGGAACCATTAAGAGTCTCTGGGATATGATGGATACTTCTTATGACAGATTTATCCGTACCACAGATGAGGATCATGTACAACAGGTACAAAAGATCTTTAAGAAATTCTATGACCAGGGTGATATTTATAAAGGATCCTATAAGGGAATGTACTGCACTGAATGCGAGGCATTTTATACCGAATCTCAGCTTGTAGACGGTAAGTGTCCTGAATGTGGATCTGATGTTCATCCTGCAGAAGAGGAAGCATATTTCTTCAAAATGAGCAAATATGCGCCTAAGCTTATTGATTACATAAATGAACATCCTGAATTTATTCAGCCCGTTTCCCGTAAAAACGAGATGATGAATAATTTCCTTCTTCCGGGACTTCAGGATCTTTGTGTATCAAGAACATCGTTTAAATGGGGTATTCCTGTAAGTTTTGATGAAAAGCATGTAGTTTATGTGTGGCTTGATGCTTTGACAAATTATATTACAGGTATTGGCTATGATGTTGATAACAGTAGTGAAGACTACAAAAAGTGGTGGCCTGCAGATCTTCATCTTATAGGAAAAGATATTATAAGATTCCATACAATTTATTGGCCTATTTTCCTGTTGGCACTCGGTGAACCGCTTCCTAAGCAGGTATTCGGACATCCATGGCTTCTACAGGGCGGAGAAAAGATGAGTAAGTCAAAGGGCAACGTAATCTATGCTGATGACCTTGTAAGTCTTTTCGGAGTAGATCCGGTTAAGTATTTTGTTCTGCATGAAATGCCTTATGATAATGATGGTGTTATCACATGGGAACTCATGGTTGAGAGATACAATTCAGATCTTGCAAATACACTCGGAAACCTTGTAAATCGTACTATTGCTATGTCAAACAAGTACTTTGACGGCATTGTTGCAAACAAGGATGTTGAAGGCGGAGTGGATGCTGATCTCAAGGCTGTATGTACAGGTGCTTACGATAAGGTAGAGAAGAAGATGGAAGAGCTTAGAGTTGCTGATGCTCTTACAGAGATTTTTACAGTATTTAAACGCTGCAATAAATATATTGATGAGACAGAGCCTTGGAATCTTGCAAAGGATGAGGCTCAGTCAGACAGACTTTCAACAGTTCTTTACAATCTTGTTGAGGGTATTACGATCGGAGCAAGTCTTCTGGAGCCTTTTATGCCCAGAACAGCTGAAAAAATATTCGGCATGCTCAATACAAAGAGCCGTGATTTTGATACATTATCAACATTCGGAATTTATGAGAGTGGCACAAAGGTAACGGATGCTCCTGAGCAGTGCTTTGCCAGAAAAGACCTAAATGAAGTTCTTGCTGAAGCTGCCAAAATTACAGAAAAGCAGAAGGCTGATTTTATGGAGTCTCAGAAAAAAGCAAAAGAAAATCTTACAAAGGCCGGAATGCTTAAGGAAGCTAATGCAATAGTTATTGGCACAGCTGAGGAAAGTACAGCAGATGAAAAGTCTGATGAAGGTATAGATATTCCTGCAAAGGATGAGATTACGTTCGATGATTTTATGAAGATGCAGTTCCAGGTTGGTGAAGTGATCGCATGCGAAGCTGTACCCAAGTCCAAAAAGCTTCTTTGCTCACAGGTAAAAATAGGCAGCCAGACAAAGCAGATCGTTTCAGGTATTCGCAAATATTATTCACCTGAGGAAATGGTTGGAAAGAAGGTAATGGTTCTTGTCAATTTAAAGCCTGCTAAGCTTGCCGGTGTAGAGTCTGAAGGAATGCTTCTTTGTGCAGAGGATGCAGAGGGCAATCTTGCGCTTATGACTCCTGAGAAGGCTATGCCATCCGGAGCGGAGATTTGCTGATCAATTTAATTATTTGCTAAAGTTTTGACCTGTTCCTTTATGGGAACAGGTCTTTTTTGAAAAAAATTTACTATTTAACGAATTTTTAAGAATATGAATGACGATATTATGCTAAAATGTAAATATAAATTTTAGGTAAAAAAGCAGGTTATTGCTTAAGGGGGTATTATGGCACGTAAAGAGGAACTTACCTACAAATCGAGAGATCGTGAAACCACTATTCATGCTATAAGATGGATTCCGGATGAAAAGCCGATAGCAATTCTGCAGATTATTCATGGTATGCAGGAATATATAGACCGTTATGATGAATTTGCGAATTATCTCGCTAATAATGGAATTATGGTTATTGGAAACGACCATCTTGGTCACGGTGATTCTGTATCTACCAGAGTACCTTATGGCTATTTTTGCAAGAACGATCCTGCTACGGTAATTTTGCGTGATGCCCATAGACTTAAGAAAATGACACAGGAGGATTACCCGGGTATACCTGTTATTTTATTGGGACATAGTTTTGGTTCATTTGTTGCAAGAGAATATCTGACCAGATATGGAACCGGTATACAGGGTGCTATTATTCAGGGAACCGGATGGCAGTCGCCCGGTACAATTAAGTCGGGTAAGACAATGTGCGCTATTCTGGGTGCGTTCTTTGGCGAAAAACATCGCTCAAACTTCATGAATAACATGGCGTTTAAGGCATATAATAGTAGAATATCCAGTCCCAGAAGTAAATTTGACTGGCTTTCTCATAATGAAGATAGCGTAAAGAAATATGAAAGTGACCCTAAAGATAACTTTGTATTTACAATAAATGGATTTGAAACACTTTTTGAACTTCTTACACGAGTTCAGGATTTAGCAAAGATGGATGATATACCCAAAAAGCTTCCGATTCTTCTTACTGCTGGCAAGGAGGACCCTGTCGGGGAGTACGGAAAGAGTGTAGAGCATCTGTTTAGTATTTGGAAAGACCAGATTGGATTGCAAAATCTGGAAATTAAACTTTATGACGGAATGAGACACGAGCTTCAGCAGGAAATTGGGCGAGAGACAGTGTTTGCTGATCAACTTGCCTGGATAAAAAAGACTATAGCTATGTAATTTTTCAAAATTAAAATGCAATAAGCGCTCAAGCATGATATAGTAATGCTTGAGCGTTTTTTTGAGAAGAAAAGCCGGCAAGGAAAAAAATGAATAGCCGGTAAAGATCGGAAAATAAATAATTTTTACTTATATAGGAGAGTGATATTATGGGAAAATTTTTTGACTTAGACAGCCCTTTTATGAGGGTGCTTAACAGGGTTGCCGATCTCATGATTTTAAATCTTGTGGTTTTGGTATTTATGATTATTCCTTTTACAGGTGGTGCAGCGCTTACAGGAATGCATTATGTGCTTTTGAAGATGGTAAGGGAAGAGGAAACATATGTTGTTAAAGGCTTTTGGAAGTCATTTAAGCAGAATTTCAAGCAGGCTACAATCCTTTGGATAATCGTAGTTGCCATTGCGGGAATCATTGGGGTGGATGTTTTGTGGATAAGAGCAAATGCAGGTAATATTCCCGGAATATATGTATATATATTGCTTGGCATATCTTTAATTCTTTACATGGTTTTTCTTTATATATTCCCGCTTCAGTCAAGGTTTGAGAATCCAATAAAGAATACCTTGAAAAATGCGTGTATGTTTTCAATCCTAGGACTTCCAAGAACGGTTGGAATGGCATTGGTTTCTCTTATTCCGATTTTGCTTTTATATTTCTTTGACGTACGAATTGTGCCTATCCTTGTGATGTTCGGATTTACCGGACCTTCATATCTTATGGCTCTTATGTATAATGGTCTGTTTAAGAAATTTGAGCCTAAAGTTGCTGAAGCTGATGAAGAAGTAAGAACAGAAGACGATGATGAAGAACTTCAGGCAGCTATTAAGCGTATGCAGGAAGCAAGAGATAAAAAGTAAAAGGTCAAATTGCACACAAGAATTTATAAAATTTGTGCATTAATTCCTAAAGATTTTATAAACAAAAAGTAAATAAGCAATTTTGACAACGATTGTTGAAATCTTTGTATAATAGTTGCATAGCCAAAGCAAATCGCTTTGGCTATACTTTTTTATGTCAGGGACATTGTCCCACTTGTTTGCTAAGAGGAGGAAAATAAAAATGGCAAGTTTGACACTTGAGAATGTATGCAAAGTATATCCTAACGGTTTTGAAGCTGTTAAGAATTTCAATCTTGATATCCAGGATAAGGAGTTCATCATTTTCGTTGGACCTTCAGGATGTGGTAAGTCAACAACACTTCGTATGATCGCTGGTCTGGAAGATATCTCTTCCGGTACACTTAAGATTGGTGATCGCGTAGTTAACGATGTAGAGCCTAAGGACAGAGATATCGCAATGGTATTCCAGAACTACGCTCTGTATCCTCATATGACAGTATATGATAACATGGCATTCGGACTTAAGCTTCGTAAAGTTCCGAAGGCTGAGATTGACAAGATGGTTAAAGATGCAGCTAAGATCCTTGATCTTACAAACCTTCTTGATCGTAAGCCGAAGGCTCTTTCCGGTGGTCAGAGACAGCGTGTTGCTATGGGTCGTGCTATCGTTCGTAATCCTAAGGTATTCCTTATGGATGAGCCTCTTTCAAACCTTGATGCTAAGCTCCGTGTTCAGATGAGAACTGAGATTGCTAAGCTTCACCAGAGACTTGGTACCACAATCATTTACGTTACACACGATCAGACAGAGGCTATGACACTTGGTACAAGAATCGTAGTTATGAAGGATGGTGTTGTTCAGCAGGTTGATACACCTCAGAACCTTTATGACAAGCCTACAAACCTTTTCGTAGCTGGATTCATGGGATCACCTCAGATGAACTTCCTTGATGCAGAAGTTGAAGTATCAGGCGACAAGGCTTGCCTCAAGATTGCAGGTCAGTCAATCGAGCTTCCTCCGGCTAAGGCTAAGAAGGTTATCGATGGCGGTTATGCAGGAAAGACAGTTACATTTGGTATCCGTCCCGAGGATGTTGATGATTCAGAGATGGTTGTTAGCACATCTAAGGCTGTATTTGAGTCAACAATCAACGTATACGAGCTTCTTGGTGCAGAAGTTTACCTTTACTTTGATCTTGCAGGATTCCCTGTTACAGCACGTGTTGATTCACGTACAACAGCTCGTCCTGGTGATAAGGTTAAGTTTGCATTCGATGTTGAGAAGATTCATGTATTCGACAAAGAGACAGAAAAGGTTATCACAAACTAATTTGATTTATGAAGGGAGATGCATTGCATCTCCCTTTTTTTTATTTTATTATTAGTTCAGAACCGGGCATGTTATGCATACTTAGACCCCGATTCCTACAAAGATTTTTAATTCCCGGAGGCAGAATTATATGATAACAGCGCAGATTATTCAGAATAGTATTGATGAACTTTCTGCAATTACGAGAGTGCAGCTTAGCGTTATGGATCTTAAGGGGAGAGTTGTAGCTGCAACTATTGAAGCCCCTACTTTTGATATGGAATTTGTTTCGGATTTTGCGAATTCACCAATTGACTCCCAGGTTATAGGAGGAATGCATCTATTAAAAATTTTAGATGAGGGTGAGCTTGTTTACGTTCTTCTTGCATCCGGTCATGGTGAAGATGCATATATGGTTGGCAAAATATGTGTCAGCCAGTTGCAGAGCCTTATAGTGGCATATAAGGAAAAATATGATAGAAACAATTTCTTCCAAAATCTCTTATTGGATAACCTGCTTCTGATCGATATCTACAATCGCGCAAAAAAACTAAGGATAGATGTAACGGTTCCAAGAGTTATTATACTTGTTGAGACCAGAGCAGAGAGAGACAGTGGTGCTGCTGAGCTTCTTGGGAGTATGTTTGCAACTCAGAACGGAGACTATGTAACAGCGGTTGATGAAACAAATGTTATTTTGGTTAAGGCACTTAAATCCGATGAGAAATATGAGGATATAGAAAGTATAGCAACAACAATTGTTGATATGATGAATACGGAAGCTATGCTTGATGTCAGGGTTTCATACGGAACCATTGTTAATGAATTAAAGGATATAAGTAAATCCTATAAGGAAGCCAAGATGGCGCTTGATGTTGGTAAAATCTTTTATGCGGAAAAGCATGTAATTGCCTATAATACGCTGGGGATTGGAAGATTAATATATCAGCTGCCTATCAATCTGTGCAGAATTTTCATCGATGAGATATTCGGAGGTCGGGAGATTCCGGACAATCTGGACGAGGAAACATTAAACACAATAAATAAGTTTTTTGAAAACAATCTGAATGTATCAGAGACTTCAAGACAACTGTTTGTGCATAGAAATACTCTTGTATACAGAATTGAAAAACTTGAAAAAGCAACAGGGCTTGATATAAGAACTTTTGATGAGGCTTTGACATTTAAAATAGCACTCATGGTACTCAGCTATATGAAATACGTTGACTCAAATCAATTTTGAGGAGAGTAGAGTATATATCGAGGTATTGCCGAACTTAATGTTTGTCATGAATGGTGGTGGGACCGTCTTTTTAGGCGGCCCCATTTTTTAAATTATAGTTTGATCCTGAAGGCTCTTTGTCTGTTTCACAAGATCCTGCAAAGTATAGCTGTTTACATAATCATTGACTACTTTGTCGAGTCCCACCCAGAATTCTATGGTTGGACATTCGTTGACTTTGGGGCAAGAGACTTCTTCACCCTGTATACATCCTATAGGGGCAAGGCCGCCTTCCATAGTTCTCAGAATATCCCCGATTCGAATGTCGGACGGATTCTTTGCCAATCTGTGTCCGCCGCTGTTTCCTCGCATGCTTTGCAGAAATCCTGCTTTTCCCAGTGAAGAAACTATCTGTTCCAAATATTTGACAGTTAGATTCTGTCTTGCGGATATGTCTTTTAAGGATATGTATTCACCTGTGTTGTGAAGGGCAAGATCAATCATAACCCTTAAAGCATATCTTCCTTTTGTTGATATTTTCATATATTATATTTGATACCGACCACTGCAGTTTTTGTTATATTTTGAAAAACACATAAGATATAGTATTTGTGGTCGGAGTTGTCCTTTCAGATTCAAATTGATATGTTAACAGTAATAATAACAAAAATAGAATTCAAATACTAGTAAAATGGTAGGAATTAAAATATGAAGAATTACCCTGAACTAAAAGTGAAGACGGAAGAAGAAAAACTTGATGAAAAATATATGAGAGCAGCACTGAAACAAGCCAGAAAAGCAATAGATTTAGGTGAAGTTCCGATAGGTTGTGTGATTGTATATGAAGGAAAAATCATAGGAAGAGGTTACAATCGAAGAAATACGGATAAATCCGTCCTTTGCCATGCAGAGATAACTGCGATAAAAAAAGCATGCAAAAAGATGGGTGATTGGAGACTTGAGGAGTGCACGCTTTACGTTACGCTTGAGCCGTGCCAAATGTGTGCGGGTGCTATAGTTCAGTCAAGAATTCCCAGATTGGTTATGGGAGCTTCAAGTCCAAAATCAGGATGTGGAGGCTCAATACTGAATATATTGGAGAATCCTGAATTTAATCATCAGGTGGATGTGAAAAGAGGGGTTCTTGAAGAGAACTGCAGCGATATATTGAAGGAATTTTTCACAGAGCTAAGAAAGAGGAATAAAGCTGAAAAGGAAGCCAGAAGAGAAGCTCAAAAATTAGCGGAAGAATCGGAGTAGGGTATTGGTCCGGGGACTGTACAAATACAGATAAGAAAAATGATTAAAGAAATATACAGTAGTAATGCAGAAAAATTATTTAGAAAATGTGCTATATGCCCAAGAAAATGTAATGTAAACAGGATGGATGGAGAGATGGGCTATTGTGGTCAAACGGCTCATCTTACGGCGGCAAGAGCGTATCTTCATGCTTGGGAAGAGCCTTGTATATCGGGAGATAATGGCTCGGGAACGGTGTTTTTTTCAGGGTGTAATATGCGCTGCGTTTTTTGCCAGAATGAGAGTATTGCTTCGGGGAAAATAGCAAAGAAAATAACACCTGAGCGGCTTGCGGAAATTTTTCTGGAACTCCGGGAACAGAAAGCATCAAATATAAATCTTGTGACGCCAACACATTTTGTACCGATAATAATTTTAGCTTTGGAGAAAGCGCATGATCAGGGACTTGATATTCCAGTGGTATACAACACGAGTGCTTATGAAAATGTTGACACATTAAAAATGCTTGAGGGACTTGTGGATATATATCTTCCTGATTGCAAGTATTATTCAGATACTCTTGCGATTCGATACAGTAATGCCCCTATGTACTTTGATATAGCAATGGATGCAATTGAAGAAATGTTAAGACAGGTGGGAGAACCGGAATTTGCCAAGGCGTGTGGAAATGGACATAATAAACGCATCAATGCGGTGCAATATAATGCATTAATGGAAGAATCCGATGATGACTACACAGGACCGCTTATGACAAGAGGAGTTATAGTAAGGCATCTTATGCTTCCAGGTCAGCTTCAGGATTCCAAAGCGGTTATAAGTAAACTGATCGAACGATTTGGAAATAAGATTTATATCAGCATTATGAACCAGTTTACCCCTTGCGGCAATCTTGAGAGTTATCCTGAATTGTTATCCGGAATAAAGGCTTCCGAGTATGATAAATTATTGGATTATTCTATTGATTGTGGAATAGAAAATGGCTTTTTCCAAGGAGAAGGTACCGACTCGGAAAGCTTTATTCCGGCTTTTGATTATCGTGGGTTGTAAAAATACTTTATTCAACGGACAGTAATGGAATGAATAGTTGACAACTGCGCAACAACTGCGTATTATAAACAAATGACGGTCTTGTAACGGGTGCACGCTCGTGCGGGATTGGGTCTTATGCAATGAGAGCCTGCGAACCGTGTCAGGTCGGGAACGAAGCAGCACTAAGCGGAATCTCTCATGTGTTGTAAGGTAGCCTGGTTTCGCCTTGCGTGTGTCCATTACAGGATCGTTTTTTATTTACCACACCAGTACATGTTCCTGAATTCTGTTGGTGTGCATCCCTTAATGATCTTAAACATGCGAATAAACGAAGATAATGATGGAAATCCGCAGCTTAACGCAACATCGGTAACGGAGTTGCTGGGGTCTGTAAGAAAAGATTCTGCTTTCGCTATTCTTTTTTGATTCACATATTTATAAAAAGATACATTTGTAAACTGTTTGAATCTTCTTGAAAAATAGAATTTACTGAAACCGCTTCTGTTTGCAATATCATCCAGACTAAGATCTTCAGAACAGTGCTCTTGGAGGTAATCGCAGATTTCTATAAATTTTCCGAAATACTCATCTCCTCTGGAATGATCCAGGGTGTCGTCAACACTGCGCGTGTTGACATAATTTTTGCCAATGCATGACAAAAAATCAAGAAGCTTGCAGAAAATATCAACTTCCGAAAATGAATAATTTTCTTTGTATATAGTGTTTATTTCCAGAAGCAGGGATTTTGCATGCTCATAAATGCAAGGGTAGTCCTCAGGGGTAACAATTATATAAGGTGACATGATATTGATCAGACTTTCAACCTCGTGCATGAATCTTAGCTCTGTTGTGTCAGGCTGGAAAATAATACGCTTGCCTGCTTCCGGCGCTTTTATGGAATGGATGCATCCCGGACATATAATTATAATATCGCCCTCTCTTAAAACGATATCATCTCCTGCGCAGTTAAGGAAATAAAGATTATCGGTGGGCATGATTATTTCAATTGCTGCATGCCAATGAGGGGGATAATCCTCATACTCATCATTGTCATATAGCTTTATTGATGTACTATGCTTAAAGTTGACTGTTTCTACCAATCCGTTCAGAGTTTCGATCATGGTATTACCTCTTTTAAATAATATATTTTATCAAATGTTGCTTTAGCAATATTTGTAAACTGCAACAATTATTTTATTATAAAAAGGTGCTTTTTAGATTATCAAATATTGCCTTTCACTTGATAATTGTTGCTTCTAAAGAGGTGGCACTTGTGACTGATTTACAAAAATGTGTTTAATAAACAGTATGTTTTTTACAAAGTGTATATTTTGACGAAAAAATAAAGAGCAATAATTAATAACCAACACACAATTATTGAAAAGAATAGATTATCTCAATATGTTATCTTAAATTGGCAATAAAAAATAATTAAGTGTCAATGACACTGAGAATATTATGAGGGTAAGTGAGAGGAGAAAAAATGAGCAAAGAAAGAGAACCCTTAGTTACACATATTTTTACAGCTGACCCGTCAGCACATGTTTTTGACGGAAGGATTTATGTATATCCTTCACATGATGTTCCTCACAACGGTGAAGACAATGATAACGGAGATGAATACCAGATGGAGGATTATCATATTCTCTCAATGGATAAGCTTGGTGGTGATGTCACAGATCATGGTGTTGCACTAAGCATGCATGATGTTCCGTGGGTGAGAGATCAGATGTGGGCTCCCGATGCTGTTTATACAAACGGTAAATATTATCTTGTTTTTCCCGCAAGAGACAAAGAGGGTAATTTCAGACTTGGAATAGCAGAGAGTGATAAGCCGGAAGGTCCCTTTAAGCCGGAAGAAAATTGTATAGAGGGAAGCTTTAGTATTGATCCTTGCTCATTTAAGGATGATGACGGAAAGGTTTATGTTTACTTTGGAGGCCTTTGGGGAGGTCAGCTTGAAAAGTACAGAACAGGTAAATTTGATCCTGAAGGAACAGAGCCCGAAAAGGATGAACCTGCAGTATGCCCTAAATGTGCGCTTATGAGTGATGATATGAAATCTTTTGCCCAAAAGCCTGTTGATATTCAGATTCTTGACGAGAATGGAAAACCTCTTCTTTCAGGTGATGAGGATCGTAGATATTTTGAAGGCCCATGGATGCATAAATTTAACGGAAAATACTATTTCTCATATTCCACAGGAACAACTCATTATCTTTGCTATGCGGAGAGTGACAGCCCATACGGTCCTTTCACATATAAGGGAAGAATAATGGAACCTGTTATCGGTTGGACAACACATCATTCTATAGTTGAAATTGATGGAGAGTGGTATCTTTTCTATCATGATTGTGAATTCTCAGGTGGAATCAACCACAGAAGATGCGTAAAATATACAAAATTAAATATTTCACAGGATGGAACAATTGAAACAATTCATCCTTATGATCATAAAAAATAAGGAAAAGAAAAACCCATTTGTCAAATATGGTTTTGGCAAATGGGCTTTTTCCGATTTAGTTTTCAATATTGGTCATATCGAGACCGCTCATCTGATCGAGAAGCTTCATTTTTGTATCATAAAGTCGTCTTGAAAGGTCCACATGTACTTCGTGAGGATTAAACAGACGTCTGGTTTCTTCCCAAAGAGTATCCTGCTCTTTTAAGCAGTAATCACGAATTTCCATCGTCTTTGGAGATGTGTAAACACACTCGCCGTTTTTGAATACAGGAACCATGATCTCGCGAAGAGTAAAGCTCCCTGCAGGAAGAAGAGTCTTTTTCCAAGGCTCCTGAGGATCAAAGAGAAGGAGCTGCTTGTCTTCGGTGAAGGTTTCATTTTCAAGGCAAATAAGATCAGCCTTAAGCTTTCCACTGGCTTTCTCATAGATTCTGTATATTTTTTTGTTTCCGGGATTTGTGACTTTTTCGGAATTCTCGGAAAGCTTGATTTTAGGGATGAATTCACCATCTGAGCCTTTTATGGCTGCAAGTTTGTATACACCACCGAAGGATGGATTGTCTTTTGCTGTGATAAGGTGGGTACCAACACCCCAGGAGGTAATAGCTGCACCCTGGGTTTTGAGTGAAGAAATCAGATATTCGTCAAGGTCGTTAGATGCAGAAATGATAGCATCCGGGAAACCTGCTTCATCCAGCATTTTTCTGGCTTTTTTGGATAAGTAAGCAAGGTCACCACTATCGAGACGTATACCATAGAAGGAAAGATCAATGCCTTCTTCCTTCATTTCCTTAAATACTCGGATGGCATTTGGAACACCGGAATTTAAGGTATCGTAAGTATCAACAAGAAGGATGCATGCTGATGGATAAAGCTTTGCATAAGTCTTAAATGCAGTGTATTCATCCGGGAAACTCATGATCCAGCTGTGAGCATGGGTGCCCTTAACGGGAATATCAAAAAGCTGTCCGCAAAGAACGTTACTTGTTCCGATACAACCTCCGATAACAGCAGCTCTTGCACCATAAGTTCCTGCATCGGGACCCTGAGCACGGCGAAGACCGAATTCCATGATACCGTCCCCCTGTGCTGCATAACAGATTCTGGCAGCCTTTGTTGCGATAAGAGACTGGTGGTTGATAATATTGAGGATTGCGGTTTCAACAAGCTGAGCTTCCATTATGGGAGCGATTACCTTTACAAGAGGCTCGCGAGGGAAGATAAGGGTTCCTTCAGGGATTGAGTAAATGTCACCACTGAACTTGAAATCACTTAAATACTCAAGAAAATCTTCATCAAAGATTCCTACGCTTCTTAAATAATCAATATCTTCTTTATCAAAATGAAGCTCTTTGATATAGTTGATAAGTTGCTCAAGACCTGCCATGATTGAGTATCCACCACCAAATGGATTTGTTCTGAAAAAGGCATCAAAGATAACAGTCTCATTCTGAGATTTGTTTTTGAAATACCCCTGCATCATTGTGAGCTCATAGAGGTCTGTTAATAGTGTCAGATTTTGTCTGTCCATAAACGCACCTTCTTTATAGTATTATTTTGGGAAATAGCTTCAAAAACAATAATACCACAAATGAAGCGTCAATATTATGCAAAATGTGCAAAATAGAGAGTGCGAAGAAGCGCTTAGCGTCATTGTCTTTTGACGAATCTTATTATAAAATGAAAACGATTGATTTACTGAGTCATAACTGTAATTTAAGTATGTATTTTATTTGATAATAGGCGGTTAACTATGGGAGATTACGATAAAATCTATAATGCTGGCAATAAAATATTGAAAGAAGTTACTAAAGCGGTTGAGACAGGTGATTATAACAATCTCAGTTCTTCGCTTAAGAATTCCTTGGAAGATGCAGTCAATGCAGCAAAAAGCAATCCATCACAGAACTTTAGAGGAAGTGCGTCTGCTGTCAGAACAGTTCATTATGCGGGAGCAGCAAAAAGAACTCCTTTTTTTACCAGAAAAGTTGGATTTAATACCGGTGTAGGAAAAATTGTTTTTGGAGTTTTGGGAGCAACATTTTTTGGACTTTCAGCACTCGGAATGATCATGGATGCAACTATATGGCCTGCAGTTGTTTTGTGCGGTATTACGGCGGCGTTCGGATTTCTTATAAAAAAAGGGTCTGATGAAAAGAAGCTTGCAAGGCTATTCAATAAGTATGGAAGGATTCTGGGAAATGCTGAGTATTTTGCGATCAGTGATCTTGCCATAGCAGCAGGAGAGCGATCCGAAGACGTTTTAAAGAATATCAAGAAAATGATCGACAAGGATTTTCTTCCTACAGCAAGACTTGATAATAATGAAACTACGGTAATGCTTTCGGAAAGAGCTTTTGCGCAGTATTTGAAGGCTGAAAAATCAAGACAGGAAAGAGAATATGAAGAGAATCAGAATATTCTTAAGCAGGCAGCAGCCAAAAACGAGAGATTCCAGGCAGAAAGCATGGACGGAGTTACAGACAATAGTGTCAGGTCAATTATTCAGGAAGGAAATGATTACCTTGAGACAATAAGAAGAATAAACGACGCTATTCCGGGCGAGGAAATGTCTGAAAAGCTTTATCAGCTTGAGAATATTATGAGAAAGATTTTCAAGCAGGTAGAAAAGGAACCTGAATGTGCAGATGAGCTTAAGAAATTTATGAATTACTATCTGCCTACAACAACAAAGCTTTTAAATGCTTATGTTGATCTTGATAAGCAGCCGGAAGCCGGAAACAATATCAAACAGACAAAAAAGGATATAGAGGATGCCATAGAAGTAATAAATGAAGCATTTGAAAACCTTTTAGACAGTCTGTTCCAGGATATGGCATGGGATATATCTTCAGATATTTCTGTTATGAAGACTATGATGGCACAGGATGGGCTTACACCTGACGGCTTTGGACAACTTCAGGGGAGTCAGCAGGGGGCAGCTGCTTTCCAATCGGCACCTGAATTTCAGGCGGCTCAGCTTGCTCAGACAGCAGAGACGTTGCAAGCAGGACAGGCGCAGGCTTCTGAAGATGACAAAGTTCAGCTTAAATTTTAATGGTATGAATTTTTAGTCGGAAATGTATGTTTTTTGCAACATTTTGAAAATATTTTTTTAGTTGGAGGAAGTAAAATGGGAGACGAGTTTAAAGAATTTGAGAATGCCGCACCGACATTATCATTTGATATGCCTGCGGATGAGGGGACAGGAGCTGCTGCAGCTGCAGTGCAGGAAGCACCTCAGGCTGAACAGGTTCAGCCCAAAGAGACACAGCTTACAGAAGAAGAGATGAAGCAGGTTGATGCTTTTGTACAGCAGATTGACATTACAAATTCTCAGGGTGTCATGAACTATGGTGCAGGCACACAAAAGAAGATGGCTGATTTTTCAGAAAAAGCTATTGATAATGTTCGTACTAAAGATATGGGAGAGGTTGGCAACATGATCGCCGGTCTTGTAACAGAACTTAAGAACTTTGAAGTTGATGAGGATGAAAAAGGAATAATGTCCTTTTTCAAAAAGAGTACCAATAAAGTTACAGCTCTTAAAGCAAGATATACAAATGTTGAGAAAAATGTTGAAACTATCAGCAATGAGCTTGAGCGTCACCAGGTTCAGCTTATGAAGGATGTTGCCACACTTGATAACATGTATAAGCTTAACCTGAATTATTACAAAGAATTATCAATGTATATCATTGCCGGAAAGAAGAAGCTTGAGCAGGTAAGAGCTAATGAACTCGTAGAAGCTCAGAAGAAAGCAGAGCAGTCAGGACTTCCTGAGGATGCACAGGCAGCTAAGGATCTTGCATCACTTTGCGACAGATTCGAAAAGAAGATATATGATCTTGAGCTTACCCGTACAATTGCTATGCAGACAGGTCCTCAGATACGTATGGTACAGAGTGCGGACACTGCAATGGCTGAGAAAATTCAGTCAACAATTGTTAATACTATTCCTCTTTGGAAAAACCAGATGGTAATTGCTATCGGGATTGAGCATTCCGCACAGGCAGCAAAAGCTGAGCGAGAGGTTAATGATATGACAAATGCTCTCCTCAGAAAGAATGCAGATATGCTTAAGGTGGCATCTGTTGAAGCTGCAAAAGAATCAGAGAGAGGTATAGTTGATATGGAGACACTCAAGCATACTAATGAAACTCTGATCTCAACTCTTGATGAGGTTATGAAGATACAGACAGAAGGAAAAGAAAAAAGAAAGAATGCGGAAGCAGAGCTTGAGCAGATTGAAGGACAGCTCCGTGAAAAACTTCTGCAGGCTGCAAAAAACTAATTGCTTTTGAAAGGTAGACTAAAATGGAACAGAAAATGAAAGAAGAAGTACTTAGGGGCTTTGAGGAGCAGTATGGAAAGAACGATAATGTAAAAGCATATTTTGCTCCAGGTAGAGTTAATCTTATCGGAGAACATACTGATTACAACGGAGGACATGTCTTTCCCTGTGCACTTACAATAGGTACTTATGGTGCTGCTGCAAAAAGAAATGACAGAAAAATGCGTTTCTTCTCAATGAACTTTAATAATGCCAAGGTATTAGAGGCTTCTCTTGATGATCTTGAAGCATCTAAATCCGCAGGCTGGATTTCCTATCCTGTGGGAGTAGTTTGGGCTTTTGAGAAGAGAGGGCTTAAGCTGGATACCGGTTTTGATATGGTTATATTTGGCAATATTCCTAACGGTTCAGGACTTTCATCTTCTGCTTCACTGGAGGTATTAACCGGTTTTATTTTGCGTGATCTTTATGGATTTGAGGTTACAAACCAGGATCTTGCATTGATCGGACAATATTCCGAGAATAACTTTAATGGTTGTAACTGCGGAATTATGGATCAGTTTGCTGTCGCCATGGGTAAGGAAAATAATGCAATTTTCCTTGATACATCCGACCTTTCATTTGAATATGCTCCTATAAAGCTTGATGGTGCTAAGATTATTATCAGTAATACAAATAAGAAGCATAAGCTTACGGATTCTGCATATAATGACAGAAGAAGTGCTTGTGAGAAGGCTTTGGCCGAGTTACAGCAGGTGGTTGATATTAAGACACTCGGTGACCTTACTGAGGAAGAATTTGAAGCACATAAGGATGCTATAAAAGATGATGACAGAAGAATAAAAGCTAAACATGCAGTTTATGAAAACCAGAGAACTATAGCAGCTGTATCCGCGCTTAAGGAAGGCAATCTTGAGAAGTTTGGGGAGCTTATGAAGCAGTCACATATCTCATTGCGTGATGATTATGATGTTACAGGTGTTGAACTTGACACCCTTGCAGAAGAAGCATGGAAAATTCCCGGAGTGATCGGCTCAAGAATGACCGGAGGCGGCTTTGGAGGATGCACGGTTTCAATTGTAAAAGATGAGGCAATTGATGACTTCAAGGATAAAGTAGGAAAAGCATATCGCGATAAGATAGGATATGATGCGACTTTTTATACAGTTTCAATAGGTAATGGTCCGGAAGTAATCTGATTTATTATTAAGCCAGAAAAGCAGCCGATTGCGTTAAGTCAGCAATCGGCTGCTTTATATATGTTGCAGGTTCAATACTCTATGGAAGTTTGAATGATATTTACGATATTATCCCTGCTTAGTGAATTAAGTGATTCGGCTATAGGAAGAAGTGCTTCAATTTTTTTTCGAATTTCACTATTTTCAAGAGACAATTTGTTTTTATACATATCGCAAATAAGCTTATAGCTTGCGGTCACATCACTCTTTGTAGAAATTGAAAATTCAAGAACTTCGGTTGCTTCATGATAAAATTTGGCATCATATAGTTCTTTGGCCCACTTATGAAGAACAGTTACAAGTGTGGTGTAATTCTGATCATATGTAGTAAGAAGAGTTATGTTAGGGGCACCGTATTCCAGCTTTAAATCGGTGTTGGTGATTCCGGTAAAATTAACAATTTTTTCTGTGGAGAGCTTTTGAATGCTCTTTTCACAATAATCAATTTCGTCATTGTCAGGTATTACACCAAAGGGAAGCTTGTCCATTGGTATTGTTATATAGTTTAAGGAGTCAAGACTCTTGCGCCGTGTACCGTTTGCTCTTAGTTCTTTGTTCCAGAAGTTTTCATCATCCTTTCTGGCCTTTGAATTGCTCCGGTGTATGGCGATATTGGTAATGATTACAAATAGTATGAAACTTGATAAAAAGGGTAATCTCATTTATAATATCCTTTCAGAAAATGAGGAGAGTAATATTATGTTAAAATTTTTTAATTCCGGTAAGAACAGAAAAATAATTTCTGCCGCAATAATAATCATTTTGATACTTGCACTGGTTGTTCCGCTTGCAAGCAGTATTTCATTTTGATTATATAACACCGGTATTTGCCAGAAAAGTGGCGAAATGGAGAAGTTTATGAAAAAAATTATGTTTCTTTGTCTGATGGCGCTTTTACTTGTTCTTGTATTTCCGGCAGGTAGAGCAGAGGCTGCTTCAGATACTATTCATCAAGGGGTTTTTATTGGTGATGTTGATGTTTCAGGCATGACAACTGCGCAGGCGACTGAGGCTGTAGATCAGTACATTGAGCAGCTGCGAGCAAAGAACGTAACCCTTAGGGGGAGGGATGAAGGGCAGAGTGTCCAGGTGAACATGGCTGACTTCGGACTCGGCTGGGCTAACACAGAGGTTGTTGATGAAGCTTATGCTCTTTGCAGGGAAGGTAATATCATCCAACGCTACAAAGCAATAAAGGATCTTGAGCACAGTACCAAACGTTACAATATCGAATATTCTTTTAATAATGATGCTATTTATCAGATTCTGGAAGTTAACTGTGCACCATTTAATGTTTCAAAGCAAAACTATAAGCTTTCAAAAACATCAAACGGATTTGAAGTCACAGATGGACAAGTGGGATATATCCTTGACGAGCAGACTTCACTTAAGAATATTGAGAATTTTGTGCAGAATGAATGGAATCATGAGGATTGCACGATTGATGTAGTCATTGAAGAGGACCAGCCTCAGGGAAGTTATGAGGATTTAAGTAAGGTAAGGGATGTCCTCGGAACATATACTACAAGTTATTCCAGTTCGGGAGCAGCAAGAAGTGCAAATGTAGCTAACGGCTGTAAGCTTATTAATGGTACAACTTTGTATCCCGGGGAGGAATTTTCGGTCCTTGAGACGATAACTCCTTTTACTGAAGCAAATGGATATTTTCCTGCAGGTTCATATTTGAATGGTGTTGTTGTAGAAAGTGTTGGCGGTGGTATTTGCCAGGTTTCAACAACTTTGTATAATGCAGTTCTTTTATCAGAGCTTGAGGTTACGGAACGTCATAACCACTCGATGATAATCAATTATGTAAAGCCATCGATGGATGCTGCCATAGCAGAGAATGGAGGTAAGAACTTCAGATTTGTTAACAGCACGGAATATCCTATTTATATAGAAGGTACAACTACCTCTGACAAGCATATTACTTTTACCATTTATGGAGTTGAAACAAGAGATTCATCACATAAAGTAGAGTTTGAAAGTGAGGTTCTTGAAACAACACAGGCAGGACCAGACCAGATTGTTGCTGACGGAGCGTCACCCATAGGTGCGATCAATACGCAGTCAGCACATATCGGATACAAGGCACAGCTTTGGAAGATTACATATGATAATGGGGTTGAGACAAACAGGGAAGTAATAAATAAAAGTACTTATAAGATGGTTCCCCGCATTATTACAGTAGGAACCGCTACAGGTGATCCTACAGCGGCAGCACAGATAGCAACCGCTATAGCAACCGGAGATATAAATCAGATCAGAGCCGTATCCGGAGCGATTGTAGCGGTGCAGCAGGCAGCAGCCAGCGGTGGTGATGTGGAAGGTGCACAGGCAGCAGCCGCAGCACAGGCCGCATCAGCGCAGGCACAGTTGCAAGCACAACAGGAAGCAGCGGCACCGGCTGCACCAGAGCAGACACCGGCTCCTGCAGAAGCTGCGCCCGCTCAGGAAACAGCGCCAGAAGCTTCTGCTCAGGAAGCAGCACCCGCAGAAACACCTGCAGCCCCTGCTCAGGAAGCAGCACCCGCAGAAACACCTGCAGCCCCTGCTCAGGAAGCAGCACCTGCAGAAACACCGGCCCCTGCAGAAACACCCACCACAGAAGGATAAATCCGGGAGAAAAATAATATAATGAGAATCGGTAAGGTTACAGAGAGCGTTCTTAAGCGCTCAGTGTTAAAGCTTATTAAAAATGATTCTAATAGAGAGAGCGCAGCTGCTAAATCAGACTGCGCTTATTCTATAGATGAATTTGGAAGAATGACGTTTTCGTCAGTTGATACGATTACATTTAGATGTAAGGAATCAGGATATCTTGCAGTTATAAATGCAGCAAATAATATTTTCTGTTCCGGAGGTAAACCACTAATGGCCAGCCTTAATATTATGCTCCCTACGGAAACGGAGGAAACTGAGATTAAGGAAATTATGAAAAATGCCATCAGTGCAACAAATGAGCTCGAAATAGCCATAGAAGGTGGACATACGGAGGTCACGGATGCTGTTAACAGACCCCTTATCAGTGCTGTGGTTGTGGGAACTGGGACAAAAATTACAGAGCAGGGAAAGATAAAGGACAGCTGTGATGTTATAATGACAAAATGGACAGGTCTGGAAGGGACGGCTATTCTTGCTTCAGAGAAGTCTGAGGAATTGGATAGAAGACTTCCTGCTTATATGATCAGAGAAGCTGCAGAATTTAAGCGATATGTATCGATAAAACAAGATGCTGCCGTGGCAATGGATGCAGGGGCACTGTTTATGCATGACGTATCAAGAGGTGGGATTTTTGCAGCCCTTTGGGAAATTGCTGAACGAGCAGGCTGTGGTATGGATATTGATCTGAAGAAAATACCAATAAGGCAGGAGACAGTTGAAATCTCAAATTATCTTGGAGTAAATCCGTATCAGATGATGTCTGGAGGGTCACTTCTTATAATCGCTTCAGACGGTGAAGATATGATAGCAAAACTGGAAGAAGCGGGGGTATGTGCGACAAAAATCGGAATTACTACTGCAAAGAATGACAGAATAATCAGAAATGATGACGAAATCAGATATCTTGATAAACCGCAGGCAGATGAAATTGTAAGAATTATGGTATAATAAATGGAATATTGCTATTTATAAAAAAGTTGGAGGAGAAGATCATGGTAAACAGAGAAGAATTACTTCGTACAATTGACAAAAACAGCCGAATTGGCATTTCAGAACTGGCGGTATTACTGGCGGCCTCTGAGATTGATGTTGCGAATGAGCTTCGGGCACTTGAGGATGAAGGAATTATCTGTGGTTATCATACCATGATTGACTGGTCTAAGACATCAATCGATAAGGTAATGGCTCTGATAGAAGTTAAGGTAACACCTCAGAGAGGTATAGGCTTTGACTCTATAGCTGAGAGAATCTATAAATATCCAGAAGTTACAAGTGTATATCTTATGTCAGGCGGTTTTGATCTCATGGTTATGCTTGAAGGAAAAACTCTTAAAGAGGTAGCAAGCTTTGTTACCAATAAGTTATCGCCTCTTGATACTGTTCTTAGTTGCTCAACACATTTCATTTTACAGAAATATAAAGAGCACGGGACAATTCTTGCAAAAAAATTTGATGATACAAGGGAGAAGATCACGCCATGAGGAATCCGCTATCTGAGAAAATTGTAGACATAAAGCCCTCGGGAATTCGTAAGTTTTTTGACGTTGTAAAGACTATAGACGGAGCAATATCACTTGGTGTGGGCGAACCCGATTTTGACACGCCCTGGCATATTCGCGATGAGGGCATATATTCTCTGGAAAAGGGACGCACTTTTTATACATCGAATTCCGGACTCAGAGAACTTAAAGTAGAAATTTGTAATTATTTACAGCGCAGACAAAACACATCATATGACCCGGATACACAAGTTCTTGTAACGGTAGGTGGTTCAGAGGCGATTGATCTTGCTATAAGAGCAATGGTGAATCCCGGAGAAGAAGTACTGATACCACAACCAAGTTATGTATCATATGAACCATGCGCCATTCTTGCAGGTGCTACTCCGGTTATTATTGAGCTTAAAGAGGAAAATGAATTCAGACTTACAGCAGATGAGATTCTGGAGCATGTTACCGATAAGACAAAGCTTTTGGTGCTTCCTTTCCCTAATAATCCTACCGGAGCAATTATGGAAAAGGCAGATCTTGAAGCCATTGCCAAGGTGATAATTGAAAAGGATATTTACGTTATTTCTGATGAGATCTATAGCGAACTTACATATACCGATAAGCATATTTCAATAGTTGAGATACCGGGAATGTATGAGCGTACTATACTGATAAATGGTTTCTCTAAGGCTTATGCCATGACAGGATGGAGACTTGGATATGCATGCGGACCGGAAATTATTATTGAGCAAATGACAAAAATTCATCAGTTTGCCATAATGTGTGCGCCTACAACCAGCCAGTATGCTGCGGTCGAGGCTCTTAAAAATGGTGATGACGATGTGGCGATGATGAGAAATCAGTACAATCAGAGACGAAGATATCTGATCCATGAACTTAGAAATATGGGATTACCGTGCTTTGAACCATTTGGTGCTTTTTATATATTCCCTTGCATAAAGCAGTTTGGAATGTCAAGTGATGAGTTTGCTACAAGATTATTGCAGGAAGAGAAGCTCGCGGTTGTTCCCGGAAATGCGTTTGGTGATTGTGGAGAAGGATTTATCAGAATTTCCTATGCATATTCACTTGAGGATCTGAAAAAGGCTATGGAAAGGCTTAGAAACTTTATTCAGAAGTTGGGATAAGTATCCAAGTCAGAGGGGAATATGGAATATAAAAATAATAATTCGGAAGAAGTAAAGCTTGATCCGGAGAAGAGTCCTATAAAAAGAGCTGATTTTATGAGGGAGAAGATAAAGCAGCGCCCCATAAACAAGAAAAAACTTTTGCGTAGGACTCTTATTACCGTGACCATGGCTATAGTTTTCGGAGTAGTTGCCTGTCTTACATTTGTTTTTCTTTCACCTGTGATAAACAATAAATTGTATCCGGAGGAAACACCCGCACCGATAGCGCTTACGGAAGAGACAGTTACCGATGAGATGCAGCCTGAGGACATGTATGCTGATGATAATGCAATTGCGGCAGAGGCTGCCAGTGTTGCAATAGACATGGCATCTTCTGAGCTTTCAAGGATGCAACAGGAGATGAGTTCATATCATATAGACTCATCGGACTACATTGAAATGTATGCATCACTTAGATCTGTAGCTACCAATACCGCAAAGGGTGTAGTAACTGTCACATCAATACAATCTGACACGAACTGGATCAATAATCCATATGAGAGCAAAGGACAAAGCTCAGGTGTCATAGTGGCGGATAATGGTGCAGAATACATGATTCTTGCGCTTACTTCCGCAATAAGTGATGCTGAATCACTACAGGTTACTTTTTTTGACGGTAATAAGGCTGATGCATATCTGAAGATGAGTGACTCTGTTACAGGATTATCCGTATTAGCAGTAAAAAACACTTCCGTACCTGACAAGACAAAAGAAAAACTCATAGTAGCACCGCTGGGAAGCTCAAATTCCGGAGTAGTTACAGGAACACCGGTTATAGCAATTGGCAGCCCTACAGGAATACAGGGATCCATAACCTATGGATTTATCACTTCCGGAAATTCAGCCCTGGATCTTGCGGATTCTAATTATATGCTGCTTACTACAGATATGAATGGAAGTAGTAATGCAAGTGGAGCTATCATTAATCTGGCAGGAGCGGTTGTTGGAATAATTGATATGAATTATAACAACTCGAGTATGCCAAATGCACTTTGTGCGGTTGGTATTACGGAGTTGCGTTCTCTTATAGAAGATCTTTCCAACAAAAAGGGGCGTGTATATCTGGGGATACATGGACAGACTGTACCAAAGGAACTTCAGGAAGGTGAGAATATTCCTGCGGGAGCATATGTAATACGAACAGATATGGATTCGCCTGCAATGGTTGCCGGGGTACAGAGCGGAGATATTATCACAGCTGTAAACGGTGAAGAAGTGACAGGCTATGATGTATTCATATCAAAAATAAGATCAGTAAAACCGGGTACAACTATAAGCCTTAATCTTATGAGACAGGCAGCAGAGGGGTATCTTGAGTTATCGATAGAAATAGAAACAGCTAATTCGGCTGTAGGCGAGGAGTAAGAATGAGATTTATCAAGGATTTTAATTCCGGAGACAGAGTTGCGGATATTTATTTTTGCAAGCATATTCAGGCTGCAACGACAAAGAACGGAAAAACCTATTATTCTGTTATTCTACAGGATAGAACAGGAACAGTAGATGCTAAGGTCTGGGATCCCAATAGTGAGGGAATAGATGATTTCGGATCGCTGGAATATATTGACGTTTATGGTGAAGTTACAAGTTTTAATGGTGCACTTCAGGTAAATATAAAAAGAGCACGTTTATGCCATGAGGGCGAGTATGACGAGTCTCTTTATCTTCCTGTGTCTTCCAAAAACAATGATGAAATGTTCAATGAACTTCTCGGAATTATTAATACAGTAAAAAATCATTATTTGAAAGAACTATTGGATGCACTATTTGTTAAGGACGAGGAATTTATAAGATCATTTCGCAAGTCATCGGCTGCAAAGTCTGTTCATCATGGTTTTGTAGGTGGACTTTTGGAACATACCTTAAGCGTGACCAAGATGTGCGATTATTTTTCAAAGTCATATCCTGCAATTAACAGAGATCTTTTAATTACTGCCGCTATTTGTCATGACATAGGAAAGACAAGAGAACTTTCGCTGTTTCCCTTAAATGATTATACAGATGAAGGACAGTTTATAGGGCATATTGTAGTGGGAAGTGAGATGATAGCAGAGAAGGTAAAGGATATTAATGATTTTCCTGTTCTTTTGAAGCAGGAGCTTCAGCACTGCATATTGGCTCATCATGGTAAATATGAGTATGGATCCCCAAAGATGCCGGCTATTATTGAAGCATTGGCGTTGCACCTTGCTGATAATACTGATGCCAAACTTGAAACTTTTACAGAGATACTTAACAATACAAATGAAGTAGGTTGGCTCGGATATAACAGACTAATGGAGAGCAATCTATTTGATACCAGGGTTGAATCATAATGAATGAAAAGGTTTTACACGTATTAGAGTACGACAAAATTATTGAACAGCTTTCAGAACATGCAACCTCTGAGCCCGGAAAAAGAATGTGCAGAGAACTGCTACCTTCCTCTGATATAAGAGAAATACAGAGAAATCAGAAAAAGACAGAGGCTGCAATAGCAAGAATATTTAAAAAAGGATCTGTTTCCTTTGGAAGTAACAGGGATATATCGGGATACCTTAAGGCACTTAAAATCGGTAGTTCCCTGGATGCACCACAGCTTTTGAACATTGCAGGCTTTTTGGATAATGTAAACAGGGTAAAAAGCTATGGAAGATCAGATAAGGATGAAGAATCAAGAGATGTTCTTTCTGATCTTTTTGACGGACTAGAGCCATTGACACCTGTTTCGGCAGAGATAAGGCGCTGCATTATTTCTGAAGATGAGATTTCCTCTGATGCAAGTCCTGCACTCAGACACATAAGAAGAGATATTCAGATTACAGGTGACAGAATTCATGACCAGCTTGGAAAAATGGTAAATGGATCACTGCGCACCTATCTTCAGGAAGCGGTTGTTACAATGAGAGGTGACCGCTATTGTATACCAATCAAGGCAGAATATAAGAACCAGGTTAACGGAATAGTTCACGATCAGTCATCTTCAGGATCCACCTTATTTATTGAGCCTGCAGTTGTGGTTGAATTAAACAATAAAATAAGAGAACTGGTAGGTTTGGAAAAGGCAGAGATAGAGGTGATTCTTGCCAGAATTTCCGCAGAAGTAGGTGGATATCTGACGGCATTGTCAGATGATTCTGCTATTATGACGGAGCTTGACTTTGTTTTTGCCAAGGCATCGCTTGCCCTTTCACAAAATGCGATAACTCCGATATTTAATGAGAACCATTATTTTAATATCATTAAGGGAAGACATCCTCTTCTTGATAAAAAGAAGGCAGTTCCCATTGATGTTTATGCCGGGAAAGATTTTGATATGATCATAATCACCGGTCCTAATACCGGTGGTAAGACCGTAACACTTAAGACTGTGGGATTACTCACACTAATGGGACAGGCAGGACTGGCTATTCCTGCAGGAGACAGATCAGAGCTTTCTGTTTTTAATGAAATTTATGCTGATATCGGAGATGAGCAGAGTATAGAGCAAAGCCTGTCTACATTCTCATCACATATGACTAATACCGTACATATTCTGGAGAATGCTGATGAGAATTCACTGTGTCTGTTTGATGAGCTTGGTGCCGGAACAGATCCTACTGAAGGTGCCGCATTGGCAATATCTATTCTTAATTTCCTTCATGAGCGTGGGATCAGAACAATGGCAACAACGCATTACAGCGAATTGAAAGTGTATGCTCTTACGACGGATGGAATTCAGAATGCCAGCTGTGAGTTTGATGTAGAATCTCTTAGACCTACATACAGATTGTTAATAGGCATACCCGGTAAAAGTAATGCTTTTGCTATTTCCAAGAGATTGGGACTTTCACAGGAAATAATTGATGCTGCAGGTGAACAGATCAGTCAGGATAATCGTAAATTTGAGGATCTGCTAACAGATCTTGAACGCAGCAGAGTAACTATTGAAAATGAACGTCTTGAAATAGAAAAATATCGTAAAGAAGTAGAGAAGCTTAAAGAGGAATTGCAAGGTAAGCAGACAAAGCTTGAGGAATCCAGGGACAATATTCTTCGTAAAGCACATGAAGAGGCACGTGCAATCCTTCAGGAGGCTAAGGATTCTGCAGATGAAACTATAAGGACAATTCGTAAAGCAGAGGCCGGGATTCCGATGCAGGAGCTCGAGAAGGCCAGACAAAGTATAAATAAGCAGATATCCGACAAAAATCAGAAGTTATGGGATAAGAATAAGCCAAAAACTGTAAATCATAAGAAGCTTAAGCCTACCCAGATCCATATTGGTGATGCAGTACGAATTATTTCTATGGGAATGAAGGGAACTATCAGCACAAAACCCGATAAAGATGGGAATGTCATGGTTCAGTGCGGAATTATGAAATCCAGAGCCCATATTGATGATCTTGAGCTTATAAAAGAAGAGAGCGGTAAAGATCAGATGAAGAAGTTCTACGGACAACATAAGATGGATCTGTCAGGGGCAAAGAACATAAAGACCGAGCTTAATCTTATAGGCTTGAATAGTGCGGATGCTATTGCAGAACTTGATAAATATCTGGATAATGCATATGTTTCTCATCTTCCTTCGGTCAGAATTGTACACGGAAAGGGATCGGGAATACTCAGGAAGGCAGTTCATGATCATCTTAAGGCAGCTCCTTATGTCAAATCATTTAAACTTGGAGAATTTGGCGAAGGAGACTCCGGAGTAACTATAGTGACATTTATTAAATAACATGAGGGTGTAATGGTAGCAAAACAAAAAATACTAATTGTAGATGATGATAACAACATAGCAGAGTTAATATCACTCTACCTAATCAAGGAATGCTTTGATACATTGATAGTCGGTGATGGTGAGTCGGCACTTGAGGCATTTGATACTTTTCAACCTAATCTGGTTTTGCTTGATCTTATGCTACCGGGAATAGACGGATACCAGGTATGCAGGGAATTAAGAACCAGATCTCAGACACCAATAATTATGCTTTCTGCAAAAGGAGAAGTGTTTGATAAGGTATTGGGACTGGAGATGGGGGCAGATGATTATATGGAAAAGCCCTTTGATTCCAAGGAGCTTGTTGCAAGAGTGAAGGCAGTCCTTAGACGATATAAGCCGATTGTTACCGAACCAGAACCGTCAGATGATAAGGTTGTGAAATATCAGGATCTGGAGATTAACATGACAAATTATTCTGTTAATTATCAAGGTTCAAGAGTAGATATGCCTCCAAAGGAACTTGAGCTTTTGTATTTTCTTGCTTCTTCTCCAAATCGTGTATTTACAAGAGAACAGCTTCTTGATCAGATATGGGGATATGAATATGTGGGAGATACCAGAACGGTCGATGTTCATATTAAGCGTCTCCGCGAAAAAATAAAGGATCATGAGACCTGGAGAATAGCAACAATTTGGGGAATTGGTTATAAATTTGAGGTCTCATGAATAAAATAATCATTAGTTATTACACGGAACTGCTCCTGCTGCGATATTGCAGAGGGGTGGTTCCGTATTTTTTTCTAAAGTAAGTTATGAAA
Source organism: Butyrivibrio sp. AE3004 (assembly GCF_000703165.1). Classification (NCBI taxonomy): domain Bacteria; kingdom Bacillati; phylum Bacillota; class Clostridia; order Lachnospirales; family Lachnospiraceae; genus Butyrivibrio; species Butyrivibrio sp. AE3004. The sequence continues at coordinate 3,178,619 of NZ_JNLQ01000002.1, read as the reverse complement.
CTACTGGTGCATGGAAAGGCCAACAGATCAGATACGGCGCTGACAGGCAGATCTGTGGTTTCAAGCATTGCTTTAGCATATTCGAGCTTTTTATCTCTAATGAAAACTGTGGGCCTGACACCAAGTTCCTTTTGGAAAAGATCGGAAATGTAATTGGATGAACGATGGGACACTTCCGACAAAGTACTCATTTTGATATTGTCATGCAGATGGCGGAGAATATAGTCGCAGCATGTCTTGGTAATAAGACTGCAATTACGAAAATTATAGTCATGTACAGCATAAGTTAAGGTCCGTAGAGCCTTATTGCTAAGCATGTTGATTTTCTGGATATTCGTAAGTCTGTCCATGTGACGTAAGAAGCCATCACTTATAGCATAGGCGATATGCTCTGCAAGTCCTCCGTCTATTGCAGCTCTCGTAGCAAGTGTAACACTGGCAATCAGCATATATTTTGAATAAAGAACGGGATCATCCGATACATCACCGTAGATAGAGCTGTCAGGACCGGGAAATCTGTCTGTGGATTCTATGGAGGTGGCTATTATTTCATCTATTTTTGTTATATCTCCGGAAGAAACATAGTAATACAGAGCCTTTTCCTGAATTCGTCTGGTTCCGTTATCAGCTCCGGGCGTATCCTGAGTCATGAAAATATGACTGTCTACTGAGGAAATTATTTCTCTGTAATCGTCTCTTATGGTTTTCTCAAGAAATGACAGATTTTTTTGCAGATTTCCGGCATCAGTAATGTCAGTAACGCCAGAAATATCCTGCATTACTGAGACATTATTGCCAGTTATATCAGTTAGTTTCTTTGCCATGATAACCTCAAATTTTATATGTGATATCTTATATTTTTTGGTGATTTATTATATCATTGCTTGTCTTTGAATACTATATTTATATTGTTGGATTTTTACTTAGATAGATCGGATTTTACAGAGGAGAGGAAGGAATAATGGCTACAGACGTAAAGAAACTTGTATCTGAAATGACATTGGAAGAAAAAGCCGGACTTTGCGGAGGTGCGGATTTTTGGCATACAAAAGCAGTTGAAAGATTGGGAATACCGAGAGTTATGATGTCTGATGGACCTCATGGTCTTCGTAAACAGGATGAGGAAGGCGATCATCTTGGAATAAATGACAGTATCAAGGCAGTTTGCTTCCCTGCTGCATGCGCTACAGCATCAAGCTTTGATACTGATATGATAAAAAAGATGGGAGAAGCAATCGGTGATGAGTGTCAGGCTGAGAATCTTTCAATAGTTTTGGGACCTGCGGTAAATATCAAAAGAAGTCCGCTTTGCGGAAGAAATTTTGAGTATTTTTCAGAAGATCCTTATCTTGCAGGAAAAATGGCAGCAGCCTATATCAATGGTGTTCAAAGCCGTCATGTAGGTACAAGTATTAAGCATTTTGCTTTAAACAACCAGGAGTATTTCCGCATGAGTAATTCCTCTGAGGTTTCAGAGAGAGCTATGAGAGAGATTTATTTCCCTGCTTTTGAGATAGCAGTTAAGGAAGCTCAGCCCAAGACAGTAATGTGCTCCTACAATAAAATTAATGGCACATATTCTGCAGATAACGAATGGCTTCTTACAAAGGTTCTCAGAGACGATTGGGGATTTGAAGGCTATGTAATGACAGACTGGGGCGCAGTTGATGACAGAGTGCAGGGAATAAGAGCCGGACTTGAACTTGAGATGCCAGGTGATTCCTCAGTGAATGATGCCAAGATTGTAGCAGCGGTTAAGGACGGAAGTCTTGATGAAAAGCTTGTTGACAGAGCTTGTGAGAGAATCCTTAAGGTTGTATACGATTACCTTGATAATAAAAAGGACGATGTAGTTTTCGACAGGGATGCGGATCATGAAAAGGCAGTTGAAGCTGCAGTTGAGTGTGGTGTACTTCTTGAGAATAACGGAATATTGCCACTGGATCCTTCCAAAAAGATTGTTTATATCGGTGAATATGCAGAAAGCCCAAGATATCAGGGCGGTGGATCAAGTCATATAAATGCATCAAAGGTGACAAGCGCACTTGATTCAGCTAAAGCTAAGGGAAGAAATGTAAAGTATGTTATGGGATTCCCCGGACAGAAGGATGAGCCGCTTGACAAGGGAGAGCTTGAGAAGGCAATTGCAGCAGCAAAAGAGGCTGATGTGGTAGTTGTTTTTGCAGGACTTCCCGATGTCATAGAATCTGAAGGCTATGATCGTGCGAATATGAATATGCCTGCTGCACAGAATGAGTTAATTGAAGCAGTAGCAGCTGTTAATGAGAATACGATGGTTGTACTTCATAACGGAAGCCCTGTAGAGACTCCATGGGCTGACAATGTTGCGGGTATCCTTGAGATGTACCTTGCAGGACAGGGTGTCGGAGAAGCTACGGATCAGCTTCTTTACGGTGAAAAGAATCCAAGCGGACATCTTGCTGAGACATTCCCCTTAAGAGTTCAGGATAATCCGTCATATCTCAACTTTAATACTGATCCGGAGAAGTGCCATTATGCAGAGGATATCTATGTAGGCTATCGTTATTATGATAAAAAGATGATGCCTGTAAGATGGGCCTTCGGATATGGACTTTCTTATACGACCTTTGAACTTTCAAATATGAAGCTGTCATCAGATAAAATGACAGATGATTCAAAGATAAAAGTATGCGTAGACGTTAAAAATACCGGAAATGTCACAGGTAAAGAAGTTGTTCAGCTTTATGTCGGAGATCTCAACGGAACCTTTGACAGACCTGTTAAGGAGCTTAAGGGATTTGTAAAGGTTGAAGTAGCTCCCGGCGAAAGCAAAACCGTAGAGATGGAGATTGATGCAAGAGCACTCTCATATTTTGAAGAGTCAATGGGTGACTGGTTTGCTCCTTCAGGAAAATATGAACTTCTTGTTGGTAATTCCAGCGATAATATTACTCTTCGAGAAGAGATTAGCTTTGAAACAAACAAAGTTAAACCCATGAGATGTGATTCCTCACTTACCATCGGTGAACTTATGGCAAATCCGGCAACAAAGCCTATCATTGATGAAATGATGAAAAAAGCTGCTGAAAATTCACCTTTTGGAGATCCAAATGAAGCAGTGGGCGATGAGATGATGGAAGCTATGATGAGATTTATGCCACTTAAGTCTGTAATGTCATTTGGCATGATGAGCGAAAAAGATATGGAGCAGCTTTTGTGCGCTATAAGCGCTAAACTCGGCCAAAAGTAAGGAGCTCTGTATTCTTAATATTAGCGGGCAGGACAAAAAAGTCCTGCCCGTTTTTTAGCTAAGTGTAGCAGAAATAATCGCATAGTTGTTATAATGAAGGTTATGAAACGAACATTATATCTTAAATTTTTAATTGCATATCTACTTTTTGCCATATTTGGATTTATTATGGTTGCGACATTCGTGTCAAATATGACAATGGAGCATTGTAGAAGGGAGAAAGCCGAGAGCCTTTATGCGGAAGCAACACAGATAGCAAATACGTATGCTGCGGATCTGTATAACAGTGAAACATCTCTTGATACTGTTCAAAGACAGTTATATGCACTTTCAAAGTATATGGATGGTGCAAGAATATGGATTGTCAATCCGTCAGGAAGACTGGTGCTGGATTCTTCAAATGTTATTGAACAGGGAGAAGAGATCAAAATTGAAGGCTTTAATCCGTCTGTTACTGCCGGTACCTATTATACAATAGGTAATTTCTGGGGGAACTTTGATGAAGACAATCTAAGCGTGTTTGCACCTATAACAGCAAGCTATAAGGTTCAGGCTTATGTTATAATACATACCCCAATGAGTCATATCAGAAAAACGGCAGATGAATTTTTAAACATTTCATATCTGATGCTTATAGTTCTGTTTCTGCTCTCGCTGATCATTCTGATATTCTTTACTGAGCTTGTATACATACCGTTGAGACGTATAACTACGGCTACAGAAGAATACGCAGCCGGAAATATGGACTACGAATTTTCAGTTGAATCCGAAGATGAGATGGGATATCTTGCAGCTTCTTTGTCCTACATGGCAGGAGAAATTGCAAGGCAGGAGGATGACCAGAAGAAGTTTGTAGCGAATGTGTCACACGATTTCAGATCCCCTCTTACCTCCATAAGAGGATATATTGAGGCTATGCTTGACGGGACAATTCCTCAGGAACTACATGAAAAGTATCTTGGAATAGTACTAAATGAAACAGAACGTCTGACAAAGCTGACTAACGGTCTATTAACCTTGAACAATCTAAATGCCAGAGGAATGCTTTTGGAAAAAACCGATTTCGACATTAATCAGGTGATAAGAAATACTGCAGCTTCATTTGAGATGACTTGTCTTGAGAAAAAAATTGCTATAGAGCTTGTGCTTACGGATGATAAAATGCTTGTTAATGCTGATATGAGTAAAATCCAGCAGGTGCTCTATAATCTTTTGGACAATGCTATTAAATTCAGCCATCACGACTCAGTTATAAAGATAGAGACTACAGAAAAAAAGAGTAAGGTATTTATATCCGTAAAAGACAGTGGTATAGGCATACCTAAAGAAGATCAGAAGATGGTATTTGAGAGATTCTATAAATCCGATGCTTCCCGTGGAAAAGATAAAAAGGGAACAGGACTTGGTCTTTCTATAGTCAAAGAAATAATTAAGGCGCATGGTGAAAATATCAACTGTATTTCCACTGTCGGAGTCGGAACGGAATTTATCTTTTCAATTCCTAAAGCAGCAGCAATGGACAGGGATGAGGAAGTATGATTGGATAGCATTACCGGTTACAGACCGGTATGTGTCAGATGATATAAGTTTATAGATGAGGAGTAATTTATAAATGCACATAATTTTGCATCAACCTGAAATACCGCAAAATACCGGAAATATTGGAAGAACATGCGTGGCTACGGGAAGCTCGCTTCATCTGATAGAGCCTTTGGGATTTGCATTGCACGGGAAGGATATTAAGCGTGCGGGTATGGATTATTGGGACAGACTGGATTACACAAGATACACTAATTATGAAGATTTTAAGGAAAAACATCCCGGAGTAAAAATCTGGTTTGCTACTACAAAGGCTAAAAGATCATATACTGATGTTTCATTTGGAATGGATGACTATATAATGTTCGGAAAAGAGAGTGCGGGTATTCCGGAGGAAATACTTGTTGATAATGAGGAAAGCTGTATAAGGATTCCTATGGGACATGATATAAGATCACTTAATTTGTCAAACTCAGTAGCAATAGTGTTATATGAAGCTCTGAGACAAAATGATTTTCCGGATATGGAGGAAGAAGGAGAACTCCACCGACTACATTGGAAGTAATATCTAATAATCTTCTTAGTGATATAAAAGTCTTTTTCCATAAGATTAGGATACAAAGTGCGGAAGAAGACAATAGGAGTAAAAATGGCAAAAAAAGGAACTGAGAATACCGTTTATAAAAAGGGCGATAGATTTCAAATAAGAATAGATGATATAGGAAATGACGGGGAGGGTATTGGCAAGATAGACGGCTATACCCTTTTTGTAAAGGATGCAGTAATTGGAGATCTGGTCAGTGCTTCTATTATGAAAAGCAAAAAAAATTATGCATATGTGCATCTTGATGAAGTAATAGAACCATCAAAGTACAGGATTACTCCGAGATGTCCTGTGTCAAAGGCTTGTGGAGGATGTCAGATACAGAATCTTGATTATGAAAAACAACTGGAATTTAAGAAAAACAAGGTAAGGAACAACCTAATAAGACTTGGTGGTTTTGATGAGAACTTCATAGATGGGATAATGGAGCCTGTTTTAGGAATGAATGAAGTTTTAAAGGATGGGATGTCAGGAAAAAAAGGCTGTGAAAATGAGATACCTTCCTTTTTCAGATATAGAAATAAAGCACAATTTCCTATAGGAACAGATAAAAACGGACAGCCGATAGCGGGATTCTATGCAGGAAGGACCCATGCCATTATACCGGTGGAGGATTGTCTTCTTGGGGTGAAAGAAAACAGAATAATTCTGGAAACAGTTCTGAATCATATGAAGAAATACGGGATAAAGGCATATGATGAGACAACGGGAAAAGGTGTTTTTCGGCATGTATTAATTCGTAAAGGCTTTACAAGCGGAGAAATAATGGTCTGCTTTGTTATCTGCCATGATAAGAAGAAAAAGGGGAAAAATTTACCCGGTAATAAAGCTTTTGATACAGAAAATAGCTTTATTTATAAGCAGGATGAGTTAATTAATAAAATCGCTTCTATTAATGGTGTTAAGAGTATTACTGTTAATATCAATAATGAAAAGACAAATGTGATTCTTAGTAGCGAGCTTCATACATTATGGGGGAGGGATTACATAAAGGATACACTATGCGGAATTGAATTCAGTATTTCTCCTTTGTCCTTCTTTCAGGTAAATCCTGTACAGACAGAGAAACTGTATAGTACAGCTGTAAATTATGCATCGCTTACAGGTGGTGAAACCGTATGGGATCTGTACTGTGGGATAGGAACTATCAGTCTGGCCATGGCAAAGAAAGCGGGACATGTTTACGGAGTTGAGATTATTCCGCAGGCGATTGACAATGCCAGAGAAAATGCAGCGGAGAATAAGATAGATAACGCTACCTTTTTTGTGGGAAAAGCAGAGGAAGTGCTTCCCGATTTTTATAATGGAAGAATAAATGCTTCAGAAGAACAAGGCAGTGCTGTTAATACTGAAAAGGAAGCAGGTAGAAGGAGCAAAGCCTTAAACCCGGATGTTATCGTGGTAGATCCTCCGCGTAAGGGCTGTGATATAGCGTGCCTTGAAACTATGCTCAAAATGGGACCTGAGCGCATAGTTTATGTAAGCTGTGATTCCGCAACTCTTTCCAGAGACTTAAGGATACTTGTAGATGGTGGATATGAACTAAAAAAAATTCGTCCATGTGATATGTTTCCCAATACGGTTCATATAGAAACGGTTGCAAAATTGGAAAAAATCAGTGATTGATATCATCAGTAAACTAGCGACTTCCGATAAGGATAAAATGATTGAGCAAGACCTTTTTATCTGATAAAATTCATCCTATGGGGACACAGGATTCATCTTTAAAATCAACAAAAAAATTTCATAAACAAAATATCTTACTGATAATGACTGTGCTCTTTACCCTGGCTACGCTAGTGGTGGGAGCACTTGTTTTTCGCTTTTATATGGAAGATTTCAGGAAACCGTCGGAGGCTTTTATATATGATAAGTATTACGTCATGATAACCGACAACTATAAATCCGATTTCTGGCAGTCTATATATAAAGGCGCTTTTGAAGCTGCTAAGCCACAGGGCATATATGTGGAACTCCTCGGACAGAATATGGAGGGAGACTATTCCTGTGAGCAGCTTATGAAGGTTGCAATAGCATCACAGGTCGACGGAATCATTGTTTTTGCAAATGAAAATGATGAGATGACTCAGCTCATAAATGAAGCTATTGAAAAGGAAATACCTGTTGTGACATTGTATGGTGATTGTACAAAGTCGGAGAGACTTAGCTTTGTGGGCGTCGGAAGCTACAATATAGGAAGAGAATACGGCAGACAGATTTTTAATATCATTAAGGAAAAGAGAAGAGAAGACTTTATCGATTCAAAAACCATGAGTCAGCGAAAAACAATGCAGATTGCTGTACTCGTAAATACTGATTCTCAGGATAGCGGCCAGAATATCATCATATCGGGACTCCAGGAGACTCTTGATCAGGAAAATGCCACTAATTCAGAGTTCAATATTTCAATGGTTCCTGTTGATAATAAAAATACGTTTTCAGTAGAGGAATCAATAAGAGATATCTTTTTAAGTGATGAAATACCCGATGTCATCGTGTGTCTTAATGAGCTTAATACTGTATGTACATATCAGGCGGTGGTTGACTTTAATAAGGTAGGAGAAGTAAACATTCTCGGTTACTATAACTCTGAAGCTATAGTCAGTGCCATCAAGAAAAATATAGTATATGCGACAATCCAGATAGATACGAGACAGATGGGGCAATATTGCATAGATGCTCTTAACGATTATTATGAGTACGGTAATACCAGTCAGTATTTCACTGCAGATATAACACTGATAAACAGGCATAACGTTGACAGTATTCAGGATATGGAGGAAAGCGATGAATAAATTTTTTAATCTGCCCCTCCAGCAAAAGATTGTAAGTATATACATGCTTGCAAATTTTATAATTTTTATAGTCAATATTTTTCTGATACTCGGAATCAACAGTATGGCTATTGATATGGGTATGGTTTATCAGGATAACAGGATGCTTAATGAACTATCGGATTCACTGACCGAGGTTCAGGATAATATGACGCTATATCTCAGCTCAAAGACATCTGACTCGCTTGAAAACTACTATAAAAGTGCGCAGAGTCTGCAGACATTGTCTGAGGAGCTTGGCGGACAGGTTACGGATGTTACATTCAGCAGAATGAAGCGTAATATAAAATTCATGTCACAGAATTATCTGGAAGAGGTATCTCAGACTGTTGAGGCAAAGCGCGGAAGAAATGTTGAAAAGTACAGAACATATTATGAAAGATCAACAGAACTTTATGAATATATAAATGCGTATATAGACAGGCTGAATAATGAGCAGTTTATCAGTAACTCGGACCGCTATACCGAGATTGCCGCAGCATTCCAAACCTTCGAGAGTATAAGTATCTTAGTACTGTCACTTGTGACGGTAGGAAGTATTATCAGTATCATTATTATAGTAAGGATGATGATAAAGCCTTTGAAAAACCTGGCAATTTCTGCGGACGAAGTTGCCGACGGGAATTTTGATACCATACTTCCGGAAATCAGATATCATGATGAGATAGGCATAGTTATCGGTGCTTTCAATAAGATGATAGTCAGTATTAAGGAGTACATTATAAGACAACGAGAAAGCATGGAGAAGGAACGTCTGATGCAGGAAAAAGAACTGACGATGGAAGCTCATCTAAAAGATGCCCAGCTAAAATATCTTCAGGCTCAGATAAATCCTCATTTTCTTTTTAATACTCTGAATGCGGGTGCACAGCTTGCGATGATGGAGGGGGCCGACAAAACCTATGAGTATGTCCAGACAGTGGCTGATTTTTTCAGATATAACGTAAAAAACCATGAGACAGAAGTCAGTGTAAGAGAAGAGGTTACACTAGTAGATAATTATATAAGAATATTGAATGTCAGATTTTCCGGCGATATTAAATATGAGAAACAGGTAGATGAAAGGCTTCTTTCAATAAATATGCCCACTATGGTACTGCAGCCGATTGTTGAAAACGCTGTTAATCATGGTATAAGGGAAATGGGAGATAAGGGCATTATTACCCTTAGGGTTTACAGGGAAGATAATAATGTCTGCATAAGTGTAAGGGATAACGGAAAAGGGATAGAACAGGAAGATATAGACAAGATTTTAAGCGGTGACTGGAGTAAGGAAGACGGTCAGTATGATAATAACGGAATCGGAATGGATAATGTAGTATCAAGACTTCGTATTTTTACCGGAAGGGAAGATGCGGTTATGATAAGAAGTGAAGGAAAAGATATGGGATGCGAGGTTATTATCAGACTCCCTTTGGAGTGACCGTATATTTTTAGTAAAGAACAAATGCAGGGTAGAATTGGGGTAATATGTATAGAATAATGCTTGCTGATGACGAGGGGATTGTCATCGATTCAATGAAGTTCATAATTGAAAAAGAATTTGGCAATCAATGTGAAATAGAATTTGCAAAGACCGGAAGGAGTGTAATAGAGCTGGCAGAGCGCTTCAGACCGGATATTGCCGTGATGGATATTCATATGCCGGGTATTAATGGCATAGAAGCCATGAAAGAGATAAAGAAGTTTTCGGCAGGAACTATTTTTATAGTCATGACAGCTTACGATAAATTTGATTATGCAAAAGAAGCAATAAAGCTTGGCGTACTTGACTATATAAATAAGCCGGTTGACAGGATGAAGATAATCGAAGTCCTGAAAAAGGCAATGAATCAGATAGACAGAGAAAGGGAAAAGAGGAGCAGCGATCTTCTTATAAGAGAAAAGCTCGAGACTGTCGAGCCGATTATTGAAAACGGTCTAATATATGACATCCTGCTTCAGGAACATTTCGAAGAAGACATAGACAACTACAAAACCATTCTTGGAATAGAAGAAAATTACGGATATATGATGGCAATAGTCTGCGGAGATTCCCAGGAGGGAAACCATATGACAAATGCTATCGGAAGTTCGGTAAAGATTTCCGGAAAATATCAGGAAATCAGGGAGAGTGTAAAAGAATTTTTTAGCTGCAAAATCGGTAATGTCATGGCCAACAAAATTGCAGTCCTTGTGCCTTCGGGGGGGCAGAAGATGGATTATTCCACCAGAACGGAGGTTGTGGACAGGGCAAGGGATCTTGCAAGGTATCTTCGGAAAAAGACTGATATAAAGTTTCGAATAGGTATAGGAAAGATCAAGCCTTTAAGAGAACTTGGCGATTCATATCATGAAGCATTAAATGCACTCATAGCTACAACCGGAACAGTGGCACATGTAGAGGACCTTCCCATAAGCTGTGATTATGATGAGGGATATCCCATAGATCTTGAAAAGCCGCTGTTTGAAGCGGTTTCAAAAGGTGACCTGGATGAAGCTGTGACACTTGCAAATAAATACGCTGATTGGATGAGTGCTTCGGGCGCCGATAGTGATATCATGGCGATGCGTCTAAAGGTTCTTGAATTTTCTCTCTATGCAGAGCATTTGATGTATTTAAACGGAGGACAGACATATCATTATGCGGGAAGAAATCATTATCTTCCTGAGATAATGGTTTTGGAAACTACTGATCAGCTTAGGGAATGGTTTATTGATAAGATTTCATCCGCATGTAGAAATGTTTTCCTAAAGAGGGAAGAAAAATCTACTGATGCGATAAAAACTGCGAAAAGATATATAGAGGATAATTACTCTAAGGATATATCTCTTGATGATGTATCAAGGATTGTAAACATATCTCCTTATTACTTCAGCAAGATATTTAAAGAGGAGAGCGGATGTAACTTCATAGAATATCTGACCGGAATAAGAATAGAGAAGGCGAAGGAGCTTCTTACAAATTCAGACAAGTCCATGAAGGAAATCTGCTTAATGTGCGGATATACAGATCCTAATTATTTTAGCAGAAGCTTTAAGAAAAATGTTGGGGTTACTCCGACCGAATATAAGGATGGAAAGACGGGAAACTGATGAAAACAAAGAGAAAAGGACTATTCATATCCGTATTATTGATTATTACAATACTGCTGACATGCTTATCCGGCTGCGAAAAAGAGGAAAAATCCCAGAATTCTCCGGGTAAGGAGGATGACAAGAAAATCCAGATAGGAATGACTTTCGATTCCTTCGTGATTGAAAGGTGGCAAAGAGACAGGGATGTATTTGTTTCAATGGCAAAGGAGCTCGGCGCAGAGGTAAATATCCAGAATGCCAACGGAGATGTTGCGGAACAAAAAAAGCAGATAGAATACTTTATAAAAAAAGGAATGGATGTCATAGTAATTGTTTGTATTGACTCTCCATCCATAAAAGCAAATATAAAAAAGGCAAGAGATGCGGGAATAAAAGTAATAGCTTATGACAGACTGATAAGTGATTCCGAGGTTGATCTTTATATATCCTTTGATAACAGGATGGTCGGGGAGCTGATGGGACAGGCACTGGTGGATAGCGGTCTTAGGAACGGAGAAGTGATAATGCTGAACGGCTCTGTAAATGACAACAATGTTCCTATGGTCAGTGAGGGATTTACCGCTGTTATGGAGGAAAGTGATAATGAGATAATTGATACTTTCTACGCAGATAGCTGGAAGGCCGAGCTTGCAGGAGATTACATTTACAATAATATGTCAAAGGTTTTAAAATGCGATGCGATAATGTGTGGAAATGATGACCTGGCAAGCAGGGTTGTGACGGCGCTTTCCGAAAAAAGACTTGCGGGAAAGATAATGGTAGTAGGACAGGATGCAGACCTTGAGGCGTGTCAGAGAATAGTTGAGGGAACTCAGCTGATGACAGTTTATAAACCTATAGAAAAACTTGCTCAGAGAGCTGCTGAGTGTGCAGTCAAAATGGCTAAAGGAGAAGAGATAGAAGCCGGAGACAATGAGCTTACTACAATCGATGTTGAAGGTCATGAAATCCCATACCTGAAGATAAATCCTGTGAGTGTAACTGCTGAAAATATGGATGACGTAATAATCAAAAGCGGATTTCATATAAAGGAAGATGTATATCTTAATGTTCCATCAAAAATGCCGCTGAATTGAGTTGTCGCAAAAACGTATATAATAGCACAATTTTAAACAAAGAGATTCTGATAGCAAAAAAATGCTAGAAGGGTCTCTTTTTCGTTTGACTAAACAATAAAAATTTGAAGAAGTTCGTAAATTATTCCTAATAATTCTGTGTTAAAGTCTAAACTGTAAACGACGGGAACAAAACCCGGAAACAATTTCTCATTAGGGAGGGAAACAAAAATGAAAAGAAAACTGGTTAGTACTTTTCTGACAGTAGCAATGGCAGCTTCATTACTTGTAGGCTGCGGTGACAGTACAGCACCTGCTACAACTACAGACACAGAGAAAACTGAGGCTACAACAGAAACATCTACAGAGACAGCTACAGAAGCTGAGGCTACTGAAGAAACAGCTGAGGCAGAAACAACAGCATCAGGCAGCGGTAAAGTCGGTGTTGCAATGCCTACAAAGGATCTTCAGAGATGGAATCAGGACGGCGAGAACATGCAGAAGCAGCTCGAGGCAGCAGGATACGAAGTTGACCTTCAGTATGCATCAAATGATATCGCTACTCAGGTTTCACAGATTGAGAACATGATCAGCTCAGGTGCTCAGGTTCTCGTTATCGCATCTATCGATGGTGATTCACTCGGAACAGTTCTTGAGCAGGCTAAGGAACAGGGCATTCAGGTTATCGCTTATGACCGTCTTATCATGAACTCAGACGCTGTTAGCTACTATGCAACATTTGATAACTACATGGTAGGTACAAAGCAGGGTCAGTACATCGAAGAACAGCTTGATCTTAAGAATGCTGAGGGACCTTTCAATCTTGAGATCTTCACAGGTGACCCTGGTGACAACAATGCAAGATTCTTCTACGGCGGTGCTTATGACGTACTTAAGGAATACATTGATTCCGGTAAGCTTGTAGTTAAGTCAGGCCAGGTAGACTTCGACGAAGTTGCTACAGCAAACTGGGCAACAGAGACAGCACAGTCAAGAATGGATGCTATTATTTCAGCTAACTATGCTGATGGCACAAAGCTTGATGCAGTTCTTTGCTCAAACGACTCTACAGCACTTGGTGTTACAAACTCTCTTGAAGCTAACTACACAGGTGATTGGCCGATCATTACCGGTCAGGACTGTGACGTTGCAAATGTTAAGAACATGATCGCTGGCAAGCAGTCAATGTCAATCTTTAAGGATACTCGTGACCTTGCAGCTAAGACTGTTGAGATGGTTGACGCTATCATGAAGGGCTCAGATGCTCCTGTAAATGATACAGAGACATATGACAACGGCACAGGCGTTATTCCTTCATACCTCTGCGAGCCTGTATTTGCAGATGCAAACAACTATAAAGAACTTCTTATTGACTCTGGTTATTACACAGAGGATCAGCTTCAGTAAATGATTTAAAAGTCTATTGTCGGAGCGGGCCTTTACATAGACCCGCTTCGCTATGCGAAAAATATCCACAAAAAATTTCGGGTAAGAGAAAAATAAAAAGTGCAAATAAAAATTTGTATTCTCCTTTGGGAGAAGATGGCTGCAAAGCAGTCGGGAAAAGGGTTATGACTATAATGGAACACAAAAGACAAATTATGAAAAGGAGGGGTTAACTTGGCGAAGATATTACTTGAAATGAAAAATATCACCAAAACCTTCCCCGGTGTGAAAGCCCTGGATAATGTTAATCTCCAGGTTGAAGAAGGCGAAATTCACGCGCTGGTAGGTGAAAATGGAGCAGGTAAATCTACATTGATGAATGTACTTAGCGGTATTTATCCGCATGGAACCTACGAGGGCGCTATTATATATGACGGCACCGCTTGTCAGTTTAATGATATCAAGGACAGTGAAGGAAAAGGTATCGTTATTATTCATCAGGAACTTGCACTTATTCCGTATATGACAATTGCGGAAAATATGTTCCTCGGAAATGAGAGAGGACAAAAATTTAAGATTAACTGGAATGAAACCAACGAACTTGCACGCAAGTATCTTGATATAGTCGGATTAAAAGACAGCCCACAGACCTTGATAAAGGATATTGGTGTTGGTAAGCAGCAGCTGGTTGAGATTGCGAAGGCTCTTTCTAAAAATGCAAAATTACTCATTCTTGATGAGCCCACATCATCTCTTAACGAGACAGATTCCCAGGCTCTGCTTGATCTTATGCTCAAGCTTAAAAAGGAGCAGGGACTTACTTCAATCATTATTTCCCACAAGCTCAATGAGGTTTCTTATGTTGCAGATAAGATCACAGTTATTCGTGACGGATCAACGATTGAAACCCTTACTAAGGGAGTGGATGATTTCTCAGAGGACAGAATCATCAAAGGAATGGTTGGTCGTGAAATAGCAGACCGTTTCCCGAAGAGAGAACACCATGTTGGTAATGAGATAATGATGGAGGTTAAGAACTGGAACGTTTATCATCCTCTCTATAATGAAAGAAAAGTAGTTAATGACGTAAGCATCAATGTTAAAAAAGGTGAGGTACTCGGCATTTCAGGCCTTATGGGTGCAGGACGTACAGAGCTGGCAATGAGTATTTTTGGTAAGAGCTACGGCGAAAATATTTCAGGAAAGCTATTTATTAAGGGTCAGGAAGTTCATTTGAATACTGTTCAGGATGCTATTAAGCATAAACTTGCTTATGTAACTGAGGACAGAAAAGGAAATGGACTTATTCTTTCAAATCCCATCAAGATCAACACGACTCTTGCTAATCTTGATGCGGTAAGTACAAATACAGTTATAGATAAAGATAAAGAATACCGTGTTGCGGTAGAATACAAGGAGAAGCTCAAGACTAAGGCTCCCACAGTAGAACAGAACGTTGGAAACCTCTCCGGTGGTAACCAGCAGAAGGTACTTCTTGCAAAGTGGATGTTTGCAGATCCCGATATACTCATTCTTGACGAGCCTACAAGAGGTATTGATGTAGGTGCAAAATATGAGATTTACTGCATCATAAATCAGCTGGTTGCTGAGGGAAAATCAGTCATCATGATTTCCTCCGAGCTTCCTGAAGTTCTCGGAATGTGTGACAGAATCTATGTCATGAACGAGGGCAGAATGGTCGGAGAACTCGATGGTAAAGAAGCAACTCAGGAAAAGATTATGGCAAAGATTTTACAGTCGTCCGGAAATAAGGAGGTTAAATAATGAATATGGAACAGGCAATGGCCTTTTTAAAGAAAAACACTATGATTATTGTTCTTGTCATAGTTGTTGCATTCTTCTCTTGGAGAACTGGCGGAGCGATACTTCTGCCTATGAACGTTAGTAACTTGATTTCACAGAACGCATACGTTTTCGTTCTTGCAACAGGTATGCTGTTATGTATTTTGACCGGTGGTAACATCGATCTTTCAGTCGGTTCCGTTGTCTGCTTTGTCGGAGCGGTTGGTGCCACACTTATGGTAAATATGAACGTTCCGATACCGGTTGCAATAATTCTTATGATCGTTCTCGGTACTTTGATCGGTGCTTTCCAGGGCTTTTGGATTGCCTTTGTAAGAATACCTCCTTTCATCGTAACTCTTGCAGGAATGCTTGTGTTCAGAGGTCTTTCCAACGTAGTACTTAATGGTCTTACAGTTTCAATCAAGGATAAGACAAGCTTTGTTAATCTTTTTGGTGGCGGTGCTGACTGCTATATCAAGGATATCTTTGGAAATGGAACACTTAATCTTACATGCCTTTTCGGTGGTATTCTTGCAACAGCTGTTTTCATTTTCCTTCAGGTAAAGAACAGAGTACAGAGATCACAGAAGCATTATGAAGTGGAGAATTTCGGAGCATTTATCCTTAAGCTTGTTGTAATATCAGCCGTAATTGTACTGTTTGCTTACAAGCTTGCTCAGCACAAGGGTATTCCTACAGTACTTATCTGGGTATTGGTAGTAGTTCTTGTATACGCTTACATTACAAATAACACAACAGTTGGTCGTTATTTCTACGCAGTAGGTGGAAATGAGAAGGCTACAAAGCTCTCAGGTATCAATACAAATAAGGTATATTTCCTTGCATACACAAACATGGGATTCCTTGCTGCACTTGCAGGTATGATCACAATAGCAAGACTTACATCCGCTCAGCCTACATACGGCCAGAACTACGAAATGGATGCTATCGGTTCCTGCTTCATCGGTGGTGCATCAGCTTACGGTGGAATCGGAACAGTTCCCGGAGTTATTGTCGGTGCGGTTCTTATGGGTGTTATCAACCTTGGTATGTCACTTATGGGTGTTGATGCAAATATGCAGAAGGTTGTTAAAGGTGTCGTTCTTCTTGCTGCAGTTATCTTTGACGTAGTTTCAAAGCGTGGCGGTAAGATGATCGTAAAGAACTAAATGAGGGGATCCTGAATTATTTATACGAGGGATTTAAACATAAGAAATCGGTGTACTGAATAATCAGTACATCGGTTTCTTTATTTTATTTTTACTATTTCATATATTTTTATGTGGTAAAATAATCATAGTTATTGAGCTGGCTTTGTATAATCAGTGTTTATATGTCCTTAGACCCCAGGAGGAAAGTTGATGAATCCGGAATTTTCAACATATGACAGATATAAGATCATAGCACAGTCATCCGAAAATCCATGCGCTATCATTTCAGTAAAAAAGAATGATGACGGAACTATCGGAGAAATCAGACTTTTTGCCACTAATGAAAAATTCAGCATGACCGGGGAAAATGTAGAGGGCGAATTGTATACGAAGTATTTGCCTAGAGAACCTGAATTTGAGGATATGTGCGTTCGGGCTGCGTTTAATGGTGAGAGGCTACATATTTACGTGGATACAACAAAGATGCTCGGTGCCTGGTCTGAAAATCTTTTCCTGCCTTTAAAGGCGGATGATGACGGCAAAACGGGTTATTGCCAGTTTGTTTATGAACTTACGAAGGATATGGATGCAGGTAAATTTTCGGCTATTTCTCCTAAAATAGCAGGCTTTGTTATTAAGAGCTGCCTTGAACTGAGAAGTGATAATGATTTTAAAACTAACTTAAAACAGGTCCTTGATAATATAAGGGAATTTACGGGAGCATCTGCTGCATGTGTTGTCTCCATTAACAAAGAAGATGAAGAGGCAGAGATTATTAATCAGAGTAATAAAGGTGATATTTTTTCGGCTGCAAATCTGACTATGAATGTTCCATATAATATAGCTTCTAAATGGGTTGAGCTTGTAGGCGAAAGCGATTGCTTTATCATGCGTGACAAAGCGGAATTGGAATATATAGAAGAAACCATACCTGATTGGGCGAATAAGCTTAAGGTGGAAAATGCAGAAAGTCTGTGTCTGATGCCCATACAGCAGAGAAAAAATATTTTAGGTTATATTCTGGTTACAAATTTTAATGTGGATGATGTCTTTACAATAAAAGAAACGTTGGAAATTCTTTCACTTTTCCTTTCTGCTGAGATGGCCAACAATCAATTCTTAAAACGTCTGGAATGGCTTACCAGCGTTGATATGCGGACAGGCGTAAGAAACAGATCGTCAATGAACAGAGTTGTAGATGAGTATGCTGAACAATTAAAGTGGCATAAAACATCATTTGGAGTAGCATTTTGTAAATTGAACGGGCTTAAGTTTTTGAATGCAAAATATGGTCATGATGCCGGAAACAAAGTACTCGAAGAAGCAGGCGAAATCCTTCTGGATATTTTTGAAGAGACGGAGGTATTCAGATCCGGTGGTGAAGAATTTGCCGTAGTATGTGAAAATGCCGATGAAAAAGAGTTTACTGAAAAAATAGAAAGACTCAGGAAGAGGGGAAGTAATCCCGAAGGCGTATATTTTGCGATCGGATATTCATTTGATAATGATGAGGGCGATCTCAGAAAGGCACTTAGGCTTGCTAACCAGCAGACGTTGGAAGAAAAAGAGGCTTTTTACGAAAAATATCCGGAAAAAAAGAATATATAAAAGAATACATATGCACTGGGACTTTGTAATATGAGTTCCGGTGCTTTCTTGAATAAATACTGTTCTACTGATAGAATATCCACTATAAACAAAAAACATGTGCATTTTGAATAACGGATGCATAAAAATAGGAGGAAAAAATTTTTTATGAAAAAGAAAATAGTAAGTGTTTTGACAGTAGCAATGCTTTCAATGTCAATGCTTGCAGGCTGTTCATCCGCCGGTAATAATGCTAAGGATGCAGTAAACACAACGGAAAATGAGGCAGTAGCAGACGTTGCCAAGGAAACGGCAAAGCAGGCTGCGGATGCAGGGAATGGCAGCCTTATTGATAAGAAGGTCGGGGTTTGCATTTATCAGTTCTCTGATAACTTCATGACACTTTTCAGAAATGAGCTCCTTAGTTATTTTGTAGCACAGGGCTTTTCGGCTGATAACATTACAATTGTTGATGCGGCCAATGACCAGGAGACTCAGACAAAACAGATTGAAGAATTTATAGCAAACGGTGTAGATGTGCTCATCATTAACCCTGTTAACTCTTCATCAGCAGATGCAATTACGGATCTTGCAGTCGGAGCGAATATTCCTCTTGTTTATATAAATCGTGAGCCTGATGCGGACGAAGAGCAGAGATGGGAAGATAATGACTGGAATGTATGCTATGTTGGATGCGATGCCCGTCAATCAGGTACATATCAGGGCGAGATTATTGTAGATCTTGGGCTTGATACAGTTGATCTTAATGGTGACCGTAAGGTTCAGTATATCATGATTGAAGGCGATCCTGAGAATATTGATGCTCAGTATCGTACAGATTTCTCAATAAAGGCTCTTGAGGATGCAGGTATTAAAGTTGATTGCCTTGAGGATGAGGTAGGTAACTGGGATCAGGCTACAGCACAGCAGATAGTTGCTAATGCACTTGAAAGTCATCCTGAGACAGAAGTAGTATTCTGCAACAATGATGCTATGGCTCTTGGTGCGCTTAAATCAATTCAGGCAGCAGGCAGAACAGTAGGCTCTGATATTTATCTTGTGGGTGTTGATGCTCTTTCAGAAGCACTTGAAGATGTTATTGCAGGAACAATGACAGGTACAGTATTTAACGATCACTTCTCACAGGCACACAGTGCAGCTGATGCTGCTATTAACTACCTTACAGGTGGAAAAAATGATCGTTATATAGGATGTGATTATATAAAAGTTACTGCAGACAACGCACAGGAAATCCTTGACGCAGTTAAGTAATCACTTGGCGAGGTTTTTTCGAGCTTAGTGCTGGCGAGTTTTCCAGATAAAAATGGGGGTAAAAATTATAACCGGGGTGAGTCCTTCAATATGAAGGTGTTCATCCCGGTTTTTAATTACGTTAAAAGCATCATGTACAGCTTGTATGCAGGGAACTTGAAAGCAAAAGCCTTTTTTGTTTACCGGGCAGCTGATATGATATAATTCTAAGAATCAGAAATCGTTATGAACGTATATATATAAGGAATGACAGGGATAAATGCAAGTAAGAATTGATGATGATTTTGATTTAAAAAAAATACAAATCAGTGGACAGTGTTTTAGGGTAAAAGAGATTTCTTCCGGAGTCTTTATGTTCATTACCGGAGATAATGTAGTTTTTATAGAAGAGGAAAAAAATCCCCTTTTTGACAACGGAAAAACCATAGAGGTTTCCTGTTCGGAAAATGAGTGGAAGACGATATGGAAGCCATATTTTGATCTTTCCAGAAATTATGAAAGTATTTGTAAAAAAGAGTACGGAAAGCATGAATTTACCGACAGGGCAATCGATTTTGGACGTGGCCTTAGAATTTTAAAGCAGGATAAATGGGAGATGCTGATCTCATTCATTATTTCACAGAGAAAAAGTATTCCTGCAATTTCAAGTGCTGTAAATTCATTGTCTGTAAAATTCGGAACAAAAATAGAACAGGATAGAACTGTTGATGAAATATTTGCATTTCCTACTCCCGATCAGATGGCAAAGGCGACGCTTGATGACCTTAAGGAGTGTGGACTCGGATATAGAGCACCTTATGTGTATGATGCGATAAAAAGAGTAACAAGTGGGGACATTGACCTTGAAAAAATAGGACTGTTAAATGACGATGAGCTTTTTGAAGAGCTTATGAAAGTGCAGGGAGTCGGAAAAAAGGTATCAAACTGTGTATGTCTTTTTGCTTATTCAAGGATGGGAAGAGCTCCTGTTGATGTGTGGATTTCAAGGGCGATAGATGAGGAATACGGCGGCGTAAATCCATTTACTGAGTATGGTGAAAATGCCGGGATTATTCAGCAGTATATTTTTTATTATGAAAAAAATCATCCGAAGATGTTTGCTGACTGATTTGTATTTTTTATAGGGCGGTTTGTTATGGATATAAACATCAGAATTTTTTTTAAAAAGAGTGAGGTGAAATTCACCTGGATAAGAAATGGCGGATTACTTGTGGCTCGTTTCTTTTTGAGCTTAATGATAATTGTCCCTATGATTTTAATTTCATTTCCGGAAAGGGCTTTGGCAAAACATGTTGTTGATATAGAATCTCCTGACGGACCGCTTGGCTATGGAGTTTACATAGGTGCAGACTCTAATCAGCTGCATCAAAAGCTTGATGGTGATACAAGTATAGGACTTGCAATAATCGATGCCCAGAATGTTTCCGCCCGGGATGTGGCAGGCTGGAAAGCCGGTGGAAGGAGGGTATACAGTTATCTGAATGTGGGATCTATCGAGGAATTTCGAGATTATTACAGCCTGTTTTCGAAAATAACACTTTCGGAATATGAAAACTGGCCCGGAGAATATTGGATAGATGTTTCGGAGGAGAGCTGGCAAAATTATATATGTGACAACATTGCAGCAGAACTTGTACTTAAAGGTGTGGACGGATTTTTTATTGATAACTGTGATGTTTACTATTTGTACAATCACAGCTGGATATACAAAGGGCTGGTAAATATAATAACGAGACTTAAAGACACCTATAATCTTCCGATTATAATAAATGGCGGAGATACTTTTGTTACCGAGCTTATGAACAGTGGCAACGCTGATATCATAGTTGGGATAAATCAGGAATCTGTATTTAGCCGTATCGATGATTATGAAAAGAGGATTTACAGTGAGAATACCGCAATGGACAGGGCATACATGGAGGAATATCTTGCCCGAGCAAAAAAAGAGGGACTGCTTGTCTATATGATCGAGTACACACGTGATATGCGGCTTGTTGAAAAAATAAAAAAGTTTTGCCTGGAAAACGGCTATAAATGTTATGTAACAGATTCGTTAGAGCTTGATGGAAATGTGAAGACAGAGATGGATAGTGTCGAATAGTTTATGGAAACTGTGGAGAGTATGAAAATGGAAAGATGTGTCATAGTTGGGGGTTCTGCGATTGATAATTATGAATTTGTAAGAAAGCATATAAGTAAGGAAGATTATATCATTTACTGTGATTGCGGACTTGCTCATATGGAAAAGCTGAAAGCAGAGCCTTCTCTGATAGTGGGGGATTTTGATTCTCATGAAAACCCACACCTTGAAACAGAAACAATAGTTTTACCGCGAGTTAAGGATGATACGGATACTTTATATGCTGTAAAAGAGGCTATAAAAAGGGGATATACCGATTTTGTACTTGTTGGTGTTTTGGGAAAAAGATTTGACCACACACTTGGGAATCTCGCAATTCTTCTAATGCTTGAAGAAAAAGGGATGAGAGGAAAAATAATTGATGATTTTTCAGAAATTACAGTTGTTTCCGATAGCTGCATGATAAAGGATGACTGTAAGTACTTTTCTGTGCTTGCTGCAGGGGGGGATGCACATGGGGTAACAATAAAGAATGCAAAATACAATGCCCATGACATGGATATAGATATAACCTTCCCGATTGGAGTTTCAAACGAAGTACAAAGAGGCAGCAGTGCCTTTGTAAGTGTTAGGGAAGGAAAGGTTTTTATCATAAAAGTATATACCGAATGATGTACAGAATATCATGGGGAATATGTACAATATTTACGGTTACAAAAAGTGGTAAAAGCAAAGAAAATAACTAGGTCAATAGGATACCGAAAAATAATTTAAAGCAGTAAAGAGAGGGCATTACATGATTTTTCAGAATGACAACGGAGTTTTGATAGCAAAAAGACAGGGTGAAACGCTGAGAATAGAAAAGCACGGTAAGAATGCGCTCAGAGTTCGCACAACAATGTATCCTGATTTTACAGGAAGAAACTGGGCACTCACAGAGGATATAAGTGATAACACAAGTACGATTATCAGCATCACGGAGCGTGAGGACGGACCATTTGCAGAGATTACAAACGGGAGAGTGAAGGCAACTGTAAATTTTGCAGGTGTAATTACATTTTATAAAGATGACAAGATGTTTCTTAGAGAGTACTTCCGCTGCTACGGTGGTACAGAGTCCAGAGAATCAAGATGTCTTAAATATATAAACAGGGATTACAGACCGCATGTCGGTGGAGATTACCGTATAACTCAGAAATTTGAGAGTAATGACGGAGAAAAAATCTTCGGGATGGGTCAGTATCAACATGCTTACACAGATTTAAAGGGATGTATACTTGATCTGGAGCAGAGAAACTCTCAGGTATCAATTCCTTTTGCGGTATCAAGTCTTGGATACGGATTTTTATGGAATAATCCTGCAGTAGGTCGTGCAACCTTCGGAAACAATTACACGGAGTGGGTTGCGGAATCAACAAAAGAGCTTGATTACTGGATTACTGTTGCTGATACACCAAAAGAAATAATTGGAAACTATACACAGGTTACAGGCAGATCTCCTGAGATGCCGGAGGATCTTCTGGGACTTTGGCAGTGTAAGCTTCGCTACCGTACACAGGAGGAAGTACTAAAGGTTGCCCATGATTGCAAAGAACATGGAGTGCCGATTGATTGCATAGTTATCGACTTTTTCCATTGGACAGTCCAGGGAGACTGGAAATTTGATAAGACCTACTGGCCTGATCCAAAAGCCATGGTTGATGAGCTTCACAGCATGGGAATCAAGGTTGTGGTTTCAGTATGGCCTACTGTAGATAAGAGAAGTGAGCATTTTTATGACATGCTTGAAAGAGGTCTTCTTGTGAAGAACGAGAGAGGCGGACTTCAGAACTATGACTTTGAAGGAGACTGTACTGTATTTGATGCAACCAATCCTGAAGCCAGAGAGTACGTTTGGGAAGTATGCAAAAAGAATTATTACGATCTTGGAATAGATATGTTCTGGCTTGATAATTCAGAACCGGATCTTGTAAAGTATGATTTTGACTCACTTAGATATTACATGGGACCTGCGCTTGAAGTAAGCAACATCTATCCGCAGTATTATAGCAGAGTATTCTATGATCATATGACAAAACTGCAGGATAAGCCTGTAGTAAGCCTCCTTCGTTCAGCGTGGGCAGGAAGCCAGAAATACGGAAATGTGGTGTGGTCAGGAGATGTGCCAAGCACCTTTGAAGCACTGCGTGATCAGGTTGCTGCAGGACTTAACATGGGACTTGCGGGAATATCATGGTGGACAACCGATATAGGCGGATTCATGACAGATGATGTAAATGATCCTGATTTCAGACAGCTCCTTATCAGATGGTATGAGTTTGCTGTATTTTCACCGATTTTAAGAATCCATGGTGACCGCGGACCATACAACATCCCGCCGCTTGATAACAGAACCTTCGGAGGCGGATATCTTCACACAGGTCAGGATAACGAGCTTTGGAGCTACGGCGAGGACAACTTTAAGATTATGAAAGACCAGCTTGAACTTCGTCATGAGCTTAAGCCTTATATAAAAACTCTTTATGAAGAGACAAGTAAAAACGGTTCACCTATTATCAGAACACTCTTCTATGAGTTCCCTGAGGATAAGAAGTGCTGGGAAACCTATGATGAGTATATGTTTGGTGATAAGTACCTGGTTGCACCTATCCTTGAGCTGAACATGTTTGAAAGAAATGTTTACCTCCCTGAAGGAAAATGGGAAGATATCAGAGACGGCAAAATCTATGATGGTTGCCAGACAATTACTGCGGCAGCTCCGATTGAGTCAATTCCGGTATTTAAAAGAGTTTAAAAGAGCTGTTCTGCAAAGTGCAGTATAAGGATTATGAAGAAAAACAGCAAAACAATAATTTCAATACTTTTGTCAGTCTGCATCCTTTCAGGGTGCAGGCTTCCTTTTAGTTCTGACAACAGAACGGAAGGCGAAAAAAAATACCCCGAATTTCTGACTATTGATGTTTATGACACACAGGCAAATACGCAGGGACTTCAACGCGGATGGTTTGCCGGTATCATCAGGGAAAAATTCAATATGCAGCTAAATATCATATCTGCAAACATGGATGTCAATTCGGATGCAACCTATGAAACTATGCGTGCATCAGGAAAGCTTGGTGATATTATCATCACGAACGTAGATAACGGAAGACTAAACGATCTTGTCCGGGAGGGTCTTGTTCTGGACATGACGGATTACATGAAAAACTGTGTCAATCTGAATAAATATACCAAGCAGATTGCTGCAACTTCAGCTTTTGCTGATGCTGACGGATACTGGGCTGTTCCAAGTGAAATATCAGATTATCCTTCGACAGAGCCTTCAGAAGCAATAGAACCAACAAATGCGCCAACACTAAGATGGGATTTATACAAAAGAGCAGGCTATCCACAAATATCCACGCTGGAAGATTTGCTTCCGGTACTTAGAAAAATGCAGGATATGGCTAATGAAAGTGATTCGGGCAGACCGGTATATGCTTTTAGCCTTTTTGGGGACTGGGATGGTGGTGCAATGCAAAATGCCGGAGCTCTTGCATCTCTTTACGGTTATGATACCCAGGGGTTCATGATGTTAAATCCGAAGACAGGAGATATTGAGTCAGTGGCTGGTAAAGATTCGATTTATCTGAAAATGCTTCATTTTTTATTTGAAGCAAATCAGATGGGACTTGTGGATCCTGAATCACCAACCCAGAATTATGAAAATGTAGCTGCAAAAATGAGAGATGGAGCGGTTTTGTATTCGCTTTGGCCATGGATGGGAGAGTCTCTTTATAACTCAGATGAACATCTTGCGGTTGGAAAGGGATTTGCATCGGTAAAAATGGATGATGCCAGTTATATCTGCTGGGGAAATGATCCTGATGGAAAGCAGACCTTTTCAATAATGGTTGGAGGAACCACAAAAGATCCCGGAAGAATGGTGGATTTTATTGACTGGCTGTATTCAGATGAGGGGATTGAATGCTGCGGATCTCCTACCGGAGATATGCGGGGACCCCAAAATCTGACATGGGAAATTAAGGATAATAAACCATATCTTACAAAATTTGGAATAGATGCATTTATAAATATGAAAGAAGACCTTGATGTGCCGGAATCTTTTGGCGGAGGCACATGGAGCGGTGGCGTGTCAGAACTCAATTTCAAACCTGTAGACATGAAAAATACCGATAAAGATAATATTTCTTTTTACTATCAGGAGTGGGATGACTATAGGACAAAAACAGCAAGCAGTATAACCGATGACTGGCAAAGACACTATAATACAAAGCTTACACCTATAAAGTACTTTGAGGAAAATAATCTCATATCCGTAATTCCGGGATCGGAGTGGGCAGCTGAGGATTCCCCGGAGTATGTAAGAACGGTGGAACAACAGTGCAGACAGACGATTATTGATTATTCATGGAAAATGGTATTTGCGGAATCTGAGGAAGAGTTTGAAGCACTTTCCGATATAATGCTCAGCACACTCGTGAGACTTGGATTTGATGAAATTGAACAGATAAACAGAGAATCTGCAAAAGAGAGAGATGAACTATTGAAAAAAGCAGTTAAGGTTTCTGCAGAGGTGAAGCCATGATGCGCCGTGGAAGGGTTGGCAGGCAGATGTACAGGATACTTTTGCTAACCCTTATAATCCCTGTTGTCATAATAGGAATAATGGCTGCTATCATACTTGTAAGGCAGATGAACGGAAGGTATGAGGAACAGGTAAAGGCAGACAATACACGTGTAAAGTCAATCATGTTTGATGTTACTTCAAGCCTTTATACAAACCTTGAGCCTGTTGTTTCGGTACAGACATATAGAGATATGTTTTCTGCGGAGGAGTTTACCGACTACGAAAAAGACCAGTATGACAGCATAATAAATACCATTATGTCGCTTAGAAGATCGACAGCTGCGGTTTCAACCATAAATATTTATACCAATAATCCCAAGATTCCTACCGGAAACTATATCATCAACGTAGGCACTTCAGGTTATGATGAGGCGGGTGACGTAGCAGGAATTGCAGCAGGAAGCGGCGATGTTGATGATCCTTTTCTTCGATATGAATGGTACAGAAAAATCGATCCGAATGCATGGGATTCTTACACCTGTACACATGTACCGCTTAATGAACATGAAAACGCATTTGAGCTTACACTTGTAAGACGATTTAATACGGGTAATTCAACTAATAGGGCTTATGTTGTGGCAACAGTAAGTACCAATTACCTGAGAAACAGATTGATCACAACAGATAATTATATGCTTGCTCATGTTAAAGGAGAACCCGCATTCTTTTCGTCAGAATACGATGATAAGGAAAAAGAGATGCCGGAGACCTTTGCTGAGGGCACGTCAAACTACAATTATCTGGGAGATATGATGCTTGACGGAAAGCTGGCACTTACTTATGTTTCCAGCTTCGCACCATATAAAGTGGATACCAGATTTTTTGTACTTGTCGGAGATTATACGGCACACAATGCGGTAAGAGATATTTTAACAGGATATATTCTTGTGCTTATACTTGCTGTAGCGGGACCTGTAATTGCGATATTTTTATATTCAAGATATTTCACGAACAGAGTATACACCCTGAGAGAAGCCATGCACAGGGCAAGCACCGGTGATTATGACATAATTGAGAGCATAAGCGGTGACGATGAACTCTCAGATACCTTCAATGATCTAAAACTGACAACAGAGCAGATAAGGGACAACGAAGCAAAATATTATCAGGCGAAAATTCGCGAACAGGAGCTTGTTAATATGCAGCAGAATATGGAATTTAAGATGTTGTCCGGGCAGATAAATCCACACTTTTTATATAACACCCTTGAAGCAATAAGGATGCAGGCCATAAGGGGAGGCGACAGGGATGTTGCGACTTCGGTAAAATATCTTGCGAAGATAATGCATTATGTACTTGAGAGTACGGGAAGAGCAACAGCAAGACTCAGTGATGAACTAAAGCATGTGGAGAGCTATTTACAGATACAAAGGCTCCGTTTTGGTGAAAAGGTTGCATGGAATTTTTACATCTCTGACGATGTTGATCCCGAACAATATATGGTTTTGCCGCTTCTTATACAACCGATTGTGGAAAATGCCATAAGCCATGGCCTAAAGGAAATGGATAAAAACGGGCATATCAGCATTGTTGCGGAATACGAGAGCAGAAATAAGAAAAATGACAGCAATAATGAGGTAGAAAATGCTACACAGCAGTCTGATAATGGTGATCTGAAGAAAAAAACCGAAGAAAGACAGCTGATCATAACCATCAATGATGATGGAAAGGGAATGACGGAGGATGAAGTCAGGCGTCTTAATAAATCTCTTGATGAGAAGAGGAATGAAGGTGACGGAAAAGGCACTGCCAGCATAGGACTTTATAATATTCATCAACGCATAAAGCTTCATTACGGAGAAAATTACGGAGTAACCATACGTTCACAGGAAGGAAAAGGAACGAGCGTGGAGCTGCGACTGCCGGAAAAATCGGATGAGTAAATCCCTATCAGCAACATTTAGTCAGATAAAAATATAAATTCAGAAATCTATTGGTATTTACAAATGGAGGAGAAGATGAGAGACAAGAAAGAATTACTGCAAAACTGTATGAACAAAATGATCGAGGAGAAGGAACTGGTTGGTGTAAATCTCCTTGTTCTAAGCGATGGTAAGGAGGAAATATACGCAGAAGCAGGCTATGCAAATCTTGAACAGAAGAAACCTTTTAAGCGTGACACTATTGTAAGACTTTATTCTCAAAGTAAGCCGGTAACATCTGCCGCAGCAATGCTTCTTATTCAGGATGGAGTTATTGATCTTTACGAACCTGTGGGAAAATATATTGAGAGCTTCAAGAACCAGGAGGTTGTGGAGAAAGGAGAGAGAAAACCGGTAAGGTGGGATAGGCCAATGCTGATCAAGGATCTTCTTGATATGACTTCAGGGCTTGTTTATCCATATATTGATACCCCTGCGGAAATAGGTACGGCAGATTTATATAATGAAGCAATTGAGAGATTTGATTCAGATAATATGATGACCACCATGGAATTTGCTGAGAGACTTGGAAAGCTTCCGCTTAATTTTCAGCCAGGTGACAGCTTCAGATACGGTACAAGTGCGGATATTCTCGGTGCGGTAATAGAGAAGGCGTCAGGAATGAAGTTTAGTGAGTTTTTACAGGAGAGACTTTTTAAACCTCTGAATATGAAGGATACCGGATTTTTTGTACCTGATGAGAAAATGGACAGATATGCGATGGCATATAACTGCTATGGAGAGGAACCTCTGCCGTATAGCGGAAATAACCTGGCAATACGTGATGATGGAAAAAAGAATGCATTTGAGTCAGGCGGAGCAGGATTGTTTTCAACAATTGATGACTATGCTAATTTTGCGAGAATGCTGATGAATGATGGAACCTTTGAAGGAAAGGAAATCCTTACTGGGAAAACGGTTAAGTTCATGACAAGTCCTCAGCTATCTGAAGCACAGCAAAAGGAGATGGATAAAAACTGGCCATATCTGGCTGGATTTTCCTATGGAAATCTTATGCGAATCATGAAAAATCCGAATCGTGCAGGTATTATAGCAGGATGCGGAGAGTATGGCTGGGATGGATGGCTTGGTCCGTATTTTTGCAACGATCCCGAGAGCAGAACAACCATAATTATGCTGACACAGCGCGTTGACTATGGAACCGGAATTGCTACAAGGAAATTTAAAAATATAATCTTTTCATAAGACAAATAATCAGGTACAAAATTTACGGTATTTTATGTAAAAATATTTGGGTACTTGAAAAATAGAAATTCTTCTAAAATGACACTCGTAGGAAATGTCCTATTTTTAAGACATTTTCTACGGGGTTTTTAATTTTGGGAGGATGAAAAAAGTGAAAAAGGAAAAAGTGGCACAAATTGCCTATTACCCCTATCGAATCATTTCAGTAGCACTTCTCGTGATCCTGTTTTTTCCGGGATTAAATGTAGCGAGAGTAAGTGGTCTTATCAATAGGAGCACATCGCTTCTTACATCAGGTTTTTCCTACAGTAATTTAATAGCAAACTTTGGAAGAGCATTCAGAAAGGGCTGGGTTCTGGAGTCTACAATGAGGCTTCTTAACATCTCCAGTCTTGCAATCTGCATAGGCATTATCGCATGTGCAGTCGGAGCTTGTCTCTCTCTTGGAAACAGAAAGTGCAAATTTGCGGGAAATATCATTAGTACTGTCGGTGCTGTGATCTCAGCCTGCTCCATGGGAGGCATCTGGTCAGCATATTTTCAGATTGCTGCAACAACAAAGCCATCCAAGGTTGAGCCGATGTTTCAGAATTTCTTCTACATCATGCTGGCACTTCTTGTGGCAATGGCGATTATCTCGGTAGCGGTTCTTTTCCTTGTGGGAAGACCGAAGAAGGATGAAAAATTTGAGATGGAAACAAGATTTAAATTATTTCTTATGTTCCTCCCATTCATTCTTTTGACATTTGTATTTTGCTACCTTCCTCTTTGGGGATGGAGATATGCATTCTTTGATTACAAGTCAGGCGATACACTTAGCATGAGTAACTTTGTTGGCTTTAAGTGGTTTGGACAGCTGGTTCGAAACAAGTCGACAACCAGAGATATTGTCAATGTTATGAAGAATACTCTTGCAATGAGCGGACTTGGAATTGCGACAAGCTGGATGCCTATGGCATTTGCGATTTTCCTTTCGGAGATTAAAAATCAAAGATTCAGGAGATTTGTCCAGACATTTACGACGATTCCAAACTTCATCAGCTGGGTACTTGTTTTCGCAATAGCGTTCTGTATCTTTTCAACAGATGGATTTATCAGTTCAATGATGATGAATCTGGGGATTTGGACCGAGGGTAAAAACTTCCTTATGAGCGGTTCACACACATGGTTGAAAATGCTTTTGTGGGGAATGTGGAAGGGACTTGGCTGGAGCGCGATCATTTATATAGCAGGCATCTCAGGTATTGACCAGCAGCTTTACGAAGCTGCAACAGTTGACGGTGCAGGGCGCTTTCAGAAGATGTGGCATGTAACAGTTCCCGGGCTGATGCCAACCTTCTATGTTCTGCTCCTAATGGCTGTGGCAGGAATCTTGTCCAACGGTATGGATCAGTATCTGGTATTTGAAAACTCATCCAATACAGCACAGATAACAGTACTTGATCTTTATGTTTACAAGATGGGTATTGTAAAAGGCGCAATTCCGCTCTCTACGGTGGTCGGAATGTTGAAATCGGTTATAAGTGTGACACTTTTATATGCAGCAAACACCATTAGTAAGGTGCTCCGCGGCGAGACAATTGTTTAAAGGAGTAAATAATGAGTAGCATGGCAAGTGCGGCAAGACTCGAAGCGAAGGCAGAGAGAGAGTATGAAAAAAAACACAATAAAATGATGAAAAAAAAGCCCGGAGACATAGTTTTTAATGTCCTGAATTATACAGTATTTGCGGCTTTTACACTAATATGTATTTTCCCGTTCTACTATCTTTTCATAAATACGATAAGTGACAACGAGCTTGTAAGAAAGGGATTGATAAATTTTGTTCCCAAGGGAATTCATTTTGAAAACTATATAAGACTTCTTCAGGTAAATGATCTGTTCGGATCTTTTGGAGTAACGCTTATGCGAACAGTACTGGGAACACTTTTTATGGTTCTCGCGTCTGCCTTTGTAGGATTTCTTGTAACACAAAAGGATATGTGGGGAAGAAGCTTCTGGTACAGATTTCTTGTAATCACCATGTACTTTAATGCAGGAATTATTCCCTGGTATCTGAACATGGCAATGCTGGGACTGACAAATTCTTTTTGGGCATATATAATCCCGGGAATCGTAGCTCCTTATAATATCATTCTTGTTAAGACATACATAGAGTCGGCAATTCCCGGAGAACTTCAGGAGAGTGCATCACTTGATGGCGCATCACATCTTAAAATCTTCTGGACGATCATCCTTCCGTTGTCAAAACCGATCCTTGCGACAATTGCAATATTCGGTGCGGTAGGACATTGGAATTCATTCCAGGATTCGCTGATACTTATGCAGTCGGCTCCAAAGCTCTATACATTGCAGCACAGACTGTATATCTACCTTAATACAACAAGTAATCTGTCAGCACTTATGAGTGCGGGAAGTACATCCGGTATTAGTAAGAGTGTTCTCGATTCTGCTCTTAACGGAAAAGTAATCAAATATACGATCGCTATGGTAACAATAATCCCGATCCTGCTTGTATATCCCTTCATGCAGAGATATTTCGAAAAGGGAATCATGATAGGAGCAGTTAAGGGATGATGAGGAGTCCCTTAGAGTACTGATTTTTTATGAAAAAGGAAAACAGACTTAAGGAAATTGCAGAAAGCAGTAATTCCTTAGGTCGAAATATAAAGGAGGAAGATATGAAAAAGAAGGTATTATCAATTCTGCTGGCATCTGTAATGACAGTATCACTGGCAGCCTGTGGAACAAGTAACCCTGCAGGAACAGCAGACACAGACAAGGAAGAGGCACAGGATGCGGAAGATTCCGCAGAGGAAGCTGAAGAAAACAGGGAAGAGGCAGACGAAGAGGAAGCAGAAAGCGCAGATGATGCAGAAGCTTCTGAGGACAAGGATGATGCAGAAAACGATTCTGCAGAAGAGTCAGGTGATCTTGAAGGGGATTTATCTGATATCATCCCGAAGGAGACAGTAACACTTGATGTATATGATCAGCTTGCAAACTATTCGGGTGAGCAGACCGGCTGGTTTGGAAAGGTTATGCTTGATAAGTTTAACGTTAAGCTTAACATTATTCCGGAAAATGACGGTGTTTATGATACACGTATGGAATCAGGAAACCTTGGTGACCTTGTAATCTGGGGAAATGACGGAGACCAGTATCAGCAGGCTGTAGACAAGGGAATGCTTTTCGATTGGGAAGAGGATGAGCTTCTAAATGATTACGGCCCGTATATTAAGGCAAACATGGAATCTGCAATAGAGAAAAATAAGAGCATTTCATCAGACGGAAAACTTTATGGTCTCGGACATGATATAACAAAATCCGCAAAGGATCCCGGATCATTCATGTATACATGGGATCTTCGCTATGATCTTTACAAAGAAATCGGATCACCTGAGATTAAGGATCTTGACGGACTTGTAGATGTACTTGCACAGATGAAGGAAGCATGCCCTACAGATGATAACGGTAACCCGACCTATGGCGTATCTCTGTTCAATGACTGGGACGGCGACATGGTTATGTTCGTAAAATCAACAGCAACAGCATATTTTGGATATGATGAGTTTGGTCTTGGTTTATATGATCCCAAGACTCAGAGCTTCCATCCGGTACTTGAGGAGAACGGACCTTATCTTACAGCACTTAAATTCTATAACACATTATATCAGAAGGGACTTCTTGATCCCGATTCACAGACACAGGGATTCAACGGAATGCAGGAAGATTACCAGAATGGTACAGCTTTCCTCAATGTGTTTAACTTCATGGGATCAGCTCTTTACAACACACCTGACCACCTTGCAGCAGGAAAAGGAATGTTCCCTGTAAAACCTGCAGAAGCAACACCTATCAGATATGGTCTTAGTGTATATGGTGGAAACAGAATCTGGTCAATCGGTGCAAATACAGAGTATCCTGAACTTTGCATGGCAATCATTAACTGGCTCTCAACACCTGAGGGACGCATGACAGCAGAGTATGGCCCTAAGGATGTATGCTGGTATTATGATGAGAACGGAAAAACTTGCTTTACAGACACAGGTCTTGCATGCAAGACAGATATCTCAACAGAGATGGGCAACGGTTATGAAGGTACATATGATGACGGTTCCTTCAAGATGAACAACACAACATGGGCACTTGATGCTCCTAACCCTGACAGCAAGGGTGAGACATTTAACTACCGCAACTGGGCAAGCTACTCAACAGAAGCTGGCTCTGATATTGAGAAACAGTGGAGAGATTTTGCAGGTGCCAATACACCTGACCTTTACCTTGATAAGCAGGATTATATCCTTTCACCCGGAACAATGTACACAGGTGGCGTTCGTTCAGACGAGCTCCAGGTTGTATGGGATCAGGTTGCAACCTGCGTAAAGGATAACTCATGGAAGGCAATCTACGCCGAATCAGATGAAGAATTCGATAAGATTGTTGCAGACATGATTCAGCAGGCCGATGAATACGGCTATGATGAGTGCATAGAGTTCCAGGAGAACGAAGCAAAGCTCCGCGCTGAAGCTGAGAATGCAGCTCTTGCTGAAAACTAATAAGTTTACATTACCTCCCATTTTCGGTGTTTTGTTTCTTGGAAAGCTGCGGCCAATGTGTCGCAGCTTTTCTTTTGGGCAGCTATTTGCAGACTGCTTTTCCGAAGAGGAGGATTTATTGAAATTTAACGAATATATTAAAACCATTGTGATAGAATGATAATTAGCAGACTGGAAACTAATTGGAAGGAGATCTGCATGCAAACCGTACTGATTGCGGATGATGAAGAAAATATCAGAGAGGGAATTAAGCTGATCATAGATTGGGAAGAGCTTGGATTTGAAATTGCGGGTACAGCTTCAAACGGTGAGGAAGCTCTCTCGGCAATATCAAAACTAAATCCTTCACTGGTTGTTATGGACATGCAGATGCCCAAAATTCACGGAATAGATGTAATAAAGAAGGCCAGAGCTTCAGGATATGAGGGATATTTCATTATATTATCGGGGTATTCCAATTTTTCTTATGCTCAGGATGCCATAAGAAACAGAGTAACAAACTATATCACAAAGCCGGTGGACGAGGATGAGCTTTATGATACGGTTAAACGAATAAAAGAAGAAATAGATAAAAGTGTCAAAGAAGGACGACGCTCCGGACAGATGAGAAATAAGGCAAGAAGCGTTGTAATAAGTGAGCTTCTTTTGGGAACCTATTTCGATAAAAGTGAAACATCCGATACTTTTTTACCGGAGGATAGGCGAGAGGAGCTTTTATCACTGCATCTTTATTATCCTCTCTATCAGGTTGTGATACATGAGACGTACCACTCGGGGAAAAAAGAAAAAAGCAGAGATATTGATTTTTCAAAGAGTAAATTGATGGAAGGAGCTTTGGATTACAAACTTACAGATCTTCTTCCGACTTTTCTTGATGAGAGCAGTTACGAAACTCTTAAAGTAGGAGACTATGAGTGTATTCTTTTGAAAGGAAAGGCTGCAGTATCAAGATTTGACGATTTTATACAGCATTTTGAAAAGGCACCCATAGAAAACGACAGCCCGCTTGATGATATTTTCATAGCAATAGGAACTTCAGAGGAGTCACCTATAAGAATAGAAAAATCCTTTGAATCTGCCAAGCTCCTTGCAAAAAGAAGGTTCTTTTGTGATGAGGGAGAGCATTTTGTACGGGCAGTAAGGAAAGCAGGAAACGAAGAACCTACCGAAAGCAGTTATGAGGACATAATCTCGGAGGACTTAAAAGAATCACAGCAGCTTGTGACAAATAAAATACTGGATGCTGTCATTGCCGGAAACAGAACAGCAATGATCAACTGTGCTGAAGAGCTTTATGATTTTATTAAAGAAAAGATACCTGCAAACTCAGATGCCTGTCTGTTTGCTACGGAAATACTTCTGCAGATAAAGGACAGACTTACAAAGCAGTATCCGATGCTTTCGGAGATTTTTGATTCTCATGCAGGGATAATAGAATTCATAGAGGGGCGTTTTTATCTGTACGAGATTATTCAGTATATGACCGAAACCATGGATAAAGTGCTCTTTAAACTGCATGAACATGCAGCATCAGAGAATATTATAGATGACATTATTTCATATACAGACAGAAACTATGCTCAGCCACTCACATTGGAGGATCTTGCTTCAAGGTTTGGCTATAACAGCGGATATCTCGGACGTTTATTTACAAGGACCACAGGTACCGGCTACAACTATTATCTGAATGAATGCCGAATTGCAAAGGCTAAGGAATTTCTGGCGGAAGGCAAATACAAGGTTTACGAGGTTGCCCAGCTTGTCGGCTACAATGACGTAGACTATTTCGGAAAGAAATTCCGCAAGCATGCAGGAATGACTCCCGCTGAATTTAGAAGACAAATGAAAGAAAGCAAATAAATAATAGGATAAAGGAGGCGAAATGAACTGGAATGACAATTTGAAAAAGGTTCCCTATGGGGGAGATTACAACCCGGAGCAATGGCCGGAGGATGTCTGGGAAGAGGACATGAAGCTGTTTAAGCAGGCAGGTATCGATACTGTAACGCTTAATGTTTTTTCATGGGCTTCAATACAGCCATCTGAGGACGAGTATGATTTTGATAGATTAGATAAAATAGTTAATCTTGTTACGGAAAACGGCATGAATATAATCATGGCAACGTCAACAGGTGCACATCCCGCATGGATGGCAAAGCGCCATCCGGATATTCTAAGAACTGATTTTGAGGGAAGGAAGAGAAAATTCGGAGGACGACATAATTCCTGTCCTTCAAGTCCTACTTACCGCTTGTATGCTTCAAGACTTGCAGCAAGACTGGCAGAGCATTACAAAAATCAGGAAAACATAATAGCCTGGCACATCTCCAATGAATTTGGCGGTGAGTGCTACTGTGAAAACTGCGAGAGAGCTTTCAGGGAATGGGTTCAGGACAGATATAAAACAATTGAGGATGTTAATAAAGCCTGGAACACTTCATTTTGGGGCCATACTTTTTATGATTATGAGGAAATAGTTCTTCCGAATGCACTTTCGGAAGAAAGCGTTTGGGGTGGAAGGCTTCATACGGATTTCCAGGGAATTTCAATAGATTACAGAAGATTCATGTCAGATGCCATTCTTTCATGCTATTGCCTTGAGAGAGATGAGATTAAAAAGATAATTCCAGATGCGCAGATTACAACTAATCTGATGGCATTCTTTAAACCGCTTGATTACAGGAAATGGGCTAAAGAAATGGATTTTGTTTCCTGGGATAATTATCCGCAGCCCACGGATTCACCTGCCAGAATAGCAATGAGCCACGATCTTATGAGAGGTGTCGGAGACGGAGCACCCTTTGCCCTTATGGAGCAGACACCAAGTGTTACAAACTGGCAGCCTTATAATTCCCTGAAGAGACCCGGGGTTATGAGGCTTTGGAGCTATCAGGCAATGGCGCATGGTGCTGACAGTATTCTTTTTTTCCAGATGAGAAGAAGCATCGGTGCCTGTGAAAAATACCACGGTGCAGTAATAGACCATGTGGGAACAGGCAATACCAGAGTGTTTAAGGAAGTTACAGAGCTTGGAAAAGAGCTGTGGGAAATCGGCAGATGCTCAATCGGAATGCGTACGGAAGCGGATGTGGCAGTCATGTTTGACTGGGATAACTGGTGGGCTACAGAGCTTTCGGCAGGCCCCACAAATGACATGAACTACAAGGAGACGATAACAACATATTATGAATCACTCCGTAAACTCAATGTGAATGTAGACCTTATATCTCAGGATTCCGATCTGTCAAAATACAAGGTTGTAATAGCTCCGCTTCTGTATATGGTGAAGGGAGACCTTGATCAGAGAATAAGGTCGTTCATTGAAAACGGCGGGAGCTTTGTGACAGGAGTTTTCAGTGGTTATGTAAATGAAAGTGACCTTGTTGTAACAGGAGGATATCCCGGAAAGCTCAGAGACATTTTGGGAATATGGGTTGAGGAAACAGATGCATTTCCTCCGGAAAAGCATAACCACTTCAGTTATCACGGGCAGAGATACTTCGCAAGAAAGCTATGTGACCTGGTACATCTTGAAGGTGCGAAGATGCTTGATGATTATGGCTTCCTTGAAGATTTTTATCAGGGTATGCCGGTACTTACATCAAGAAAGCTTGGAAGTGGAAGGGCGTACTATATTGCAACAGAGTCGGATGAGGATTTCAGAGCATCATTTCTTACAGATGTACTCTCCAAGGCAGGCGTTCATCCTCTTACCTTCACTTCAAGTGATGTAGAGGTTACCAGTAGGGAAAATGACGAAGAAAAGATTTTGTATGTGTTAAACCATGGTGACAGCGAAGGTATTTATGAGCTTCACGAGGATGGTACAGAGCTTATCAGCGGTATAGAGCTTGCATCAGGAATGCATCGTATAGCAGCCAAGGATGTACACATAATAAAACGAGCAAAATAGAAAAACTAAATAGCAGGATGTCAGTGAAACTGACGGATGAGGTAAATATGGAAGGAACAATACAATCACTTAAATACAGGGCAGAAGAAATACTTGAAGCTCTTACACTTGATGAAAAGATAGGTATGATCCATGGAAATGAACTTTTCAAAACAAAGGGAGTTCCCCGCCTTGGAATTCCACCGCTTGTTATGTCCGATGGCCCCATGGGAGTTCGTGCGGAATTTCGTCCAAGTGAGTGGATACCCGTTGGAAACACTGATGATTATGTGACTTATCTTCCCTGTAACAGTGCGGTGGCTGCTACATGGAACAGAAATCTTGCCTCAAGAACGGGAAGTGTTCTTGGCGAGGAGGCAAGAGGAAGAGGCAAGGATGTGATACTTGCACCGGGAATCAACCTGAAAAGATCTCCTTTATGCGGAAGGAATTTTGAATATTTCAGTGAGGACCCGTATCTTACATCAGAACTTGCTTCGGAGTATATAAAGGGCGTTCAAAACTGGGATGTTTCGGCATGCGTTAAGCATTTTGCGCTGAATCATCAGGAGACAGCAAGACTTGAAGTTGACGAAGAAATTGATGATGAGGTATTGAATGATCTTTATTTGCAGGTTTTCAAGGATGTAATAGAGAAAGGAAATCCTTACAGTATCATGACAGCCTATAACAAGATTAAGGGCGAGTATTGTAGCGAGAGCAAGTTTTTGCTTAACGAGACTTTGAGAAAACAATGGGGCTATCAGGGCTTTGTTGTTTCAGATTGGGGTGCGGTGCATGATACTGTGAAAGCAGCGGAAGCAGATATAGATTGTGAGATGTCAGTTACTGACAATTTTGATGATTATAAGCTCGCCAATCCTTTAAAGGAGAAAGTTCTTAGCGGAGAAATAGATGAAGAGTTGATTGACAGGAAAGTAATCAGAATCCTCATTTTGATGTTAAGACTTAATATGCTTGACGAGGATGTGATGATAAGAAAAGAAGGACCTTACAATTCCTTTGCGGCAAGGCAGGATTGCCTTGATATTGCACGTGGAAGCGTTGTCTTGTTAAAAAATGAAGATAATACACTTCCTTTGGCAAGGCCCTTAATTAAGACGAAAAAGATACTTGTTATCGGTGAAAATGCCAACAGAATTCATTCAAACGGTGGAGGTAGCGCAGAGATAAAGGCGCTTTATGAAATCTCTCCGCTCATGGGATTAAAGGGAAGACTGGGAGGTGCTGCAACAGTTGATTACTTAAGGGGATATGCAAGCTCTATCAAGGAAAATGCTACTCCTGACGGAACGAACTGGCAGGCCATCAGTCTTGAAAATGAAGGCGGAAAAACCGCTGATGCAGAGACAAAGGAAAGAGAATTATCAGAATATAGAAAACAACTGCGAGATGAAGCGCTTGAAGCATGTGCTGATTATGACAAGATCATTTTTGTAGGAGGTCTTAATCACGACATCGATTCAGAAGGGCTTGATAGAAAAGATATCTCTCTTCCATATGAGCAGAATGAGCTTTTGGAAGCACTTTTGGAAAAACGACCGGATGCGATAGTTGCCATGATCGGAGGCGGTGTCGTTGATATGACAAGATGGCTTGATAAGTGCAAGGCTCTTATCTGGATGTATTATAACGGAATGGAGGGTGGAAATGCCTTAGCAGAGGTAATCCTTGGAGATATCAATCCATGCGGACATTTGCCGGAAACCTTCTATTGTTCTGAAAAAGATTCCTCTGCTATCAGTGTTGGTGATTTCGGAGACAGCCGTATGGTTCATTATCGGGAGGGATTCCATATAGGATATCGTCACATCCATAAGGAGAAGATACCTGTTCAGTTTCCTTTTGGATATGGACTTTCTTTTTCGGATTTTGAGATAAACAGCCTCTCATATAACACAGGAAGACATGCAGTAAAGGGAAGGCTTATTAACAAATCAAGTGAGGACGGCGCCGAGATAATTCAGATTTACAGATTGCCTGATGATCAGCATGATTATCTGGAACTTGTAGGTTTTGAAAAGGTTTACCTTCGCGCAAATTCGGAAATAGATTTTGAGGTGAACGTTCGTGACAGAGTTGGTATAGGTAAATATGCCGCAGGTTTTAACAGCAGAGACCTCACAGAAATTTGACAGAACTTTTTTAGAGTCACCTCGTTTGAGGTGACTCTATTTAGCTTTTTGGGAAATTACTCTGTAATTCCTATCTTCTATGGTAAAATCGGGAAAATCTGCTATCATGAATAGAGAAAATATGAGGTTTTAGGGGGGAACATGCTTAATATCA
Organism: Butyrivibrio sp. AE3004; assembly: GCF_000703165.1. NCBI lineage: Bacteria > Bacillati > Bacillota > Clostridia > Lachnospirales > Lachnospiraceae > Butyrivibrio > Butyrivibrio sp. AE3004. Next base: position 3,138,476 of record NZ_JNLQ01000002.1, on the reverse strand, counting down.
AATGCGATCTGCATACACATACTTTGTATTCTGCGCACGCATATTCCACAATTGAAGAAAATGTAAGGGAAGCGCAGGCTGTAGGACTTGAACTTATTGCAAGTACAGACCATTTCAGTTCAATGGTGGTTGCTGAGGATGAAGACCTAAGGTCATATCAGTTTTTTACAAATCAGGGATGCTGGAAGAGAACCTGGCACGGAATTAAAGTTCTTAGAGGCTGTGAGGTTGATATAGTCAATCCCGATGGATATCTGTTTGGAATGGGACTTCCCATAAAGAAATCGATTGTGGGAGATCCATATAAGGATGACAAGGACTTGTTTCAGCGGACGACAGAGCGCCTTGATTTTATAATCGCAAGTGTTCACGGCAAATGGGGATTGCAGGGGATAACCAGGTCGCAGGCAACTCAGATGTATATTACTGTTCTTGAAGATCCGAGAATCCTTATGCTGGGACATATCGGAAGGGCAGGTATCCCATTTGATGTGGATGAAGTCCTTAAAAGAGCAAAGGAGCTTCACAAACCGATTGAAATAAATGAGCACAGTGTCATCTGGAGCGGCGATGTGGCTGAGAGATGTAAGGAAATCGCAGTCAGATGTGCAGAGCTCGGAACTACTGTATGTGTGAATACAGATGCGCATATTGCTACGGATGTCGGAAGATTTCCGACAGCTACAGCAATGCTTGAGGAGATACATTTCCCGCAGGAGCTTATTATGAACAGGGATAGCGACAGCTTTTTAGAGCAATACTACGCTGCGGGATTTCCGAGGATAGAGTTTGAGGAGAAAGTTTGAAACAGAGAGGTAGCGGATAGGAATAAAGTTTAGGGCATGACAAATAAACCACCTGGAGGTGGTCGAAAAATTAAATATTTAGGCTAAAGATCTACGATGTCACTTCTGCAAGATCATCTTTGATGATAAAACCTCTGGACTTCAATAGATTGAGAGCCTGAGTTGTTGTAAGAGTTTTCTTCTCTTCAGCAGGCTTCTGAATAAGATAACCATCATGGGTATAGGACTTAAGATCTGTGAGTATGTGCCAGATAGCGGTCAGGAGCATACGGCAGATGGCAATGATGGCTTTCTTGTGACCACGATGTGATTTAATACGGCGATAACGTTCTGTGATTTCAGGATGCTTCTTGGATTTGATCAAAGCATTTGCAACTTGCACCAATACTGGTTTAAGATAACTACCAGCACGGGAAATCCTAGTGGATTTGATTTTGAAATTGCTTTGGTCATTGCGTGGACAGCAGCCAGCCCAGGAAACAAGGTGCTTGTCTGTGGGGAAGACGGACATATCGCCACCTATTTCTGAAAGTATCTGTATTGCCGTGAATGGATTTTTATCCAAACCCGGAACTGTACGAATCAGGGCAAGAGCATCGTTGTATGGATCAGAAACACGAAAGATTTCCCGCTCTATTTCATTCTTGTGTTTCTCTAACTCATCTATGTGATCCAGACATTGGCGAAGCTTGATTGCTTGTTCTTCACAGATTGCACCATCAACGGCAGCCTGGATTTCTTCAATTGGATGCTTACATCGTCTGTCAACAAATGGAGAAACATCGAAACATTCTCCGGGATGCTTAAGAATATATTCAGTTATGGATCTGGAAGATTTTCCAAATACATCAGTGAACACTTCATCAAGTTTAAGATTTGATACTGTGAGACAATTAAGAGCGCGATTCTTCTCACCTGTGATCATACAGGAAATCTTGAATCGGTATCTCACCAGATCTCTAAGATGACGGATGTCAGCTGGTGGAATGAAGGAAGGCTTGATCATGTCGCACATGAATAAGTCACATATCCATTTTGCGTCCTTACGGTCGGTCTTATTACCTTTTTGTGGTTTTGTATATTTGGGATGAGCAAGTACGACATTGCAAGTCTTTTCAAGGATATTAAAAACAGGTATCCAGTACTTGCCGGTAGATTCCATGCAGACATCAATGCAATGATGCTTGGTAAGCCACTCAGCAAGTTCACGCAATCCTCTTGAGAAGGATGAGAACCTTTTCTCAAAATACTCAGTGCGGCCATTTGCATCGGTAATGCCAATGCATGCAAAGATCCAGGTTTTGTGGACATCAAGTCCACAGCAGTTCTTTCGAAAGATTTTAAATGCCAATAGATAACCTCCTGTCAAATTTTATCGTTGTAATGCTGACAGTGACTGGTCATCCGGCGAAATCGAGACAACTTCGGAAGAGATAAGTTTACGGGCTACGTTATGCGCCATTCGTTGATGCCTTTACAGATGACCGACAACATATAAGTATGCGAGGTAGCCGCTATACCGCCCCGCCACTCACCTCCACGTGTTCTGTAGTGTGTCAGCCTTACAAACAAAGAATAAAACAGGAAACTTTAAAATAGAAGATGGTGAAAGACGCAGGGTTTCATAACCCCGTTGGTGTCTTTCACAGAAAGACGGTTAATAAGTATGAAAATAGTATTAGAAGGTCTTACAAAAAGATTCCCTAATTTGAATAAAAAAATAAAAGAGGAAGTAACAGCAGTAAAGGATTTTACCCATGAGATACCTGATGGGAAACTTATAGGTCTCCTTGGTCCCTCAGGCTGCGGGAAAAGTACTGTCCTTAATCTTATTAGCGGGCTTGAAAAGCCAACTTCCGGGAAAATTTATTTCGGAGATGATGATGTTACCAATCTCCCTCCCGAAAACAGAGGAGTAGGCCTTGTCTTTCAGAATTATGCGCTGTATCCGCATCTTAATGTAAGAGAGAATATCAGATTCCCTCTTGAAAACTTAAGAGGCAGGAACAAGCTTTCAAAGGATGAGATGAATAGAAAGGTCCTTGAGGTAGCGAAGCTTGTTCAGATAGAGGAACTATTGGACAGAAAGCCATCTGAGATGTCAGGAGGACAGCAACAGAGAGTGGCAATAGCAAGAGCTCTTGTAAAGAAACCAAGAGTCCTTTTGCTGGATGAGCCTTTGTCTAATCTTGATGCCAGACTAAGGCTTCAGACCAGGGAGGAGCTTAAGAGAATTCAGCTTGAGACCGGAATAACAACGATTTTTGTAACGCACGATCAGGAAGAAGCAATGAGCATCTGCGATAAAATAGTTGTTATGAAGGAAGGAGAGATAATGCAGCATGGTGCGCCGCAGGATGTTTATGACAATCCGGTAAATCTTTTTGTCGCTAAATTCCTTGGCACACCTCAGATAAATGTTTTTAAGGGCGAAGTTAAAGATAACGGGATCTATATCGGAAAAGATCGGGTTATAGAGACTGAACATGCTAAAAAAATGTCGGGTAAGGTATATGTTGCGATAAGACCCGAAGGCTTTGAAGCAGTATCTCCTACCGAAAAAGAAAAGAATGCCGCAGCATCTGTTGTTAAGGACAGCAGGTCAGAAATCCTTCATTGCGAATTTATGAAAATGGAGGTCATGGGACGTGATACAAGTATTATCTGCACAAATGAAGCTTTTGACGGAACGGTGATAAGAGCAATTGTTCCATCGGAAGAAAGACCGCAGTTTTTGGGAGGTGAAGTAGGCTTTAAACTTAAACCTTCAAAAGTCCATGTATTTGATCATGAAACGGAGACTAATATTGGCAAATAATCTTGCCTTTAAAAAGGGTGGTAACAATAGATGAGCACTAAAAAACAAACATTAACTGCATGGTTATGCCTTTTGCCGGCAATTATATTTCTTGGGGCATTTCTTGTATATCCTATGATTGATGTTTTTATTTATTCCTTTGAGGAAGGATATAATTATGCATCACAGAGTTATTTCGGAGTAGGAAGTTACAATTATTCCTATGTTCTTCACGACCCGTATTTTATCCGGGCATTGAAGAATACGTTCATAATTGTTCTTATAACAGTTCCTCTTTCTACGGCGATCGCACTGTTAATATCGCTGGCACTTAGTTCCATTAAGAAACTGAGGGAGTTTTTTCAGACTATATATTTTCTTCCTTATGTAACAAATACACTGGCAGTCGGCCTTGTTTTTATGATCCTTTTTCAGAAGACAGCCTATACGGACGGAATGGTAAATGTGCTCATAAATTTCTTTGGTGGTGAGAGCGTAGATTTCATAGACGGTCCGTATGCTGCAAAAATGTTTGTTATGTGTTTTTACACAATATGGGTTGTTCTACCGTTTAAAATCCTTATTTTAACAAGCTCACTTGCCTCGGTAAATCCGATTTATTATAAAGCAGCGCAGGTTGATGCCACCCCAAAGTGGAGAGTGTTTTATAAAATTACCCTTCCAATGATATCACCCATGATCTTTTATCTTGTGATCACCGGATTCATTGGAGCATTTAAGGCATATAGTGATGAGGTTGCTCTTTTTGGAACAGACCTCAATGCTGCAGGTATGAATACAATAGTGGGATATATCTACGATATGCTTTATGGTAACAGTGGAGGATATCCTTCATATGCATCTGCGGCTGCCATCATACTTTTTGCGATAGTGTTCACAATAACAGTTATAAATCTGCTTGTCAGCGAAAAGACAGTTTACTATCAATAAGAATTTATAAATATAACCGGGAAGATTGAGATATGTCTAAGGATAATAATATAGAAAAAATAGAAGCAAGTGATAGAGTAAAGAAGATATCCGGCGGGATTATCAAATATCTTTTTCTTATACTCTGGTCCCTTATAGTTATATTCCCTTTTTACTGGATGATAATTACATCCTTTAAAAGCTATAGTTCCTACAACAGTGAATTTGTTCCGAGGCTGATAGCGACTTCTCCTACACTTCAGAATTATGTGAGTGCATTTACCGAGGTTTCTCTTTTAAGGTATCTGATAAACACTTTTATATTTACCGTTTTTACAACGGCGATCATGCTGGCTATAGTTATTCTTTCAGCATTTGCGTTTTCCAGACTCGATTTTCCGGGAAAAAACCTGCTGTTTGCACTTTTTTTGTCACTGATGATGATACCGAACGAGCTTGTTATTATAACAAACTATGTGACAATTACTGATCTGAATATGCGCAATTCCTTCCCCGGATTAATTCTTCCTTCCGTGGTGTCTGTCTTTTACATCTATCTTTTAAAGGAAAATTTCGAGCAGATACCGGACGAACTTTACAAAGCGGCAAAGGTTGACGGCACAAGTGATATGCGCTATCTGTGGCGGGTTATGATTCCGATTTCCAAGCCTACAATAATTACTATAACGATCCTTAAGGTTATTGAGTGCTGGAACTCTTATGTATGGCCAAGACTTATAACAGATGACTCCGCATATTTTCTTGTATCCAACGGAATTCAGGAGATACGTGAGAATGGCTTTGGACGTGAAAATATTCCGGCAATGATGGCAGCAGTTGTTGTTATTTCCATGCCTCTCATGGTTTTGTTCCTTGTATTCAGAAAAAAGATTATGGCCGGAGTTGCAAGAGGAGGCACAAAGGGATGAGATTTGGAAAAAGACTACAGACTTTATGTATTGTTCCCATGCTCCTTTCGGCAGCTCTTTCAATAAGCGGCTGTCATGGAAGCAGAGAAGCCCATGGCTTTGAAATACCGGAAAGCTTTGACGAATCAAGAAAATATGAGATTACTTTCTGGGCAAAAAATGATACCAACAAGACTCAGACAAATATATACGAAAAAGCGATTGCTGATTTTGAAAAACTATATCCTAATATAGATGTAACTATCAGATTATATACGGATTATGGCAAAATATACAATGACGTAATCACGAACATATCAACAAACACCACACCCAATGTGTGCATAACATATCCTGATCATATAGCAACCTATCTGACAGGACAGGATACAGTTGTGCCTCTTGATGATCTCTTTAAAGATGAAAGGTACGGACTTGGGGGAAGTGAGGTTAAATTCGATGGACCTAAGGAGGATGAGATAATTCCTCAGTTTCTATCTGAGTGTAAGATTGGAGAAAACCATTATGCTGTACCTTATATGCGCTCAACAGAGGCTTGCTATGTGAATAAGGACTATGTCGAGAAACTGGGCTTTGAAATGCCAAAGGTACTGACCTGGGATTTTGTGTGGAAAGTTTCCGAAGCTGCAGCTAAGAAAAATGAGGATGGAACCTTTAAACTAAACGGGCAGAAAGTACTTATACCCTTTATCTATAAGTCAACCGACAATATGATGATACAAATGTTGAAGCAGCAAGGCGCAGACTATTCCGATTCGCTTGGAAATATTAAGCTTTTTAATGATACTACAAAAGGAAACTTAGAAACTATCGCACGTCATGCAAAGAGCGGAGCATTTTCGACATTTAAGATTTCAGGTTACCCGGCCAATTTCTTAAACGCAGGACAGTGTATTTTTGCGGTTGATTCTACGGCAGGATCTACATGGATGGGCACAAATGCCCCACTTTGTGATATTGCTAAGGATAAAATAGTAGATTTTGAAACTGTTGTATATCCTGTTCCGCAGATTGTGTCTACTGACAGCAGCTTGAAATATGAGGATGATTCAGACTATAAGCTGAGCGGTAATGAGAAGTTTGCCATGATTTCGCAGGGACCTTCACTTTGCGTTTTTAATAAGGATGATCCTCAGGAGGTGCTTGCATCCTGGCTGTTTGCACAATACATGCTGACAAATGATGTCCAGATAGCTTATGCACAAACGGAAGGGTATGTACCTGTGACCTCGAAGGCACAGGATTCTGAGAAATACCAGAATTATCTTGCAAAAGCGGGTGAAGATAATAAAACCTATTATGATATTAAGATAAAGGCTACAAGACTCCTGCTTGAAAACCAGCAGTATACATTTACCACAGATGTTTTTAACGGTTCTGCTTCACTCAGAGATGCTGCAGGGCAGCTTATAGAGAATGTAACTAAGGCTGTGCGCAGAAAAACCGAGATTGATGATGCTTATATAGATAAGCTTTATGAGGATACGAGCAGCTTGTATCATCTTGATCAAAGCAGTATGGTTGCTGCAGGTAAGGCAGAACTTGGAGAGCTTCCCATAGAATCCAGAAGGCTCATAGAAATACTTATCGGTGTATGGGGGCTTATCGGATTTTATTTAATAAGAAAATTTTATAGATTGCATAAATCCAAATTGTGATATAATAAGCGACGATAACGTAAATGGCAGTGAGCTATGATATGGCAGCTGACCTGTTAAGGAGGAGAATTATGAAAAAGAAGACAATTGCAACATTATTTACACTTGTTCTTGCATTTAGCGCAGTTGGATGCGGTGCAAAGAGCGAGCCTGCCACAGAAACAGCAGCAGAAGCTGAAACAACAGAGGATGCTGCTACTGAAGAAAGCACTGAGGAGGCTACGGCAGAGGCTTCTGAGGAAACTACTGAAGAGACAGCAGAAGAAGCTACTGAGGAAGCTGCAACAGAGGAGAGCACAGAGGCAACTGGTGATGTTATGACACATGCTGATTATGTTGCTGCAGATCTCGATTCAGAAGTTACAGTTGAGACTTATGTACAGGCTAAGCAGGGCTGGTGGGAGAATGAAGGCGTTGGTAACGCAACATTCTATACACAGGCTGAAGACGGTGCTTATTTCATTTACAACATGCCTTGCTCACAGGAAGAGTATGATAAGCTCGAAGCAGGCACAAAGATCAAGGTTACAGGTTATAAATCCGAGTGGTCAGGCGAAGTTGAAATTACAGATGCTAAGTTTGAGATTGAGGATGGAAACTATGTAGCAGAGGCTACAGATGTGACATCAATGCTTGCAGATGACAGCATTATCGATCACCAGAATGAGTACGTAGCTTTCACAGATATGGTAGTAGAAGCTTCAAAGGATGCTGATGGTAATGACGCTGCATTCCTTTACAACTATGATGGATCAGGTTCACAGGGTGATGACCTTTATTTCAACGTATCAGCTGATGGTAAGACATATACATTTACCGTAGAATCTTATCTTTGCGATAAGGATTCAGATGTATATAAGGCTGTTGAGAACCTTAAGGTTGGTGATACAGTTGATATGAAGGGATTCCTTTACTGGTATGAAGGTGTAAATCCTCATATTACAGAAGTAACAGTTAAATAATTCTGTTATCATAATTACGATTAATACTTACAAAAAAGCTGGAAAATGATATTTCATTTTTCGGCTTTTTTTGTACCTATAGATTCATATTTGTGGTATACTGATTTAGGGGAACCTACTACATGTTGTGGTTAGTTGATGTAGCAGGTCGACAGCTCTGTTGTATGAAAAATTGCGATAGATAATCCTTAATCCTGCTGGGGAGCGTTAAGGGATTAAGGATTATCAGAGTTTTGTTGGGGGAGTCATTATGGACTACGATTATTTGTCTTCCATAGTTTCAAATTACAGCAATTTAACTACTCTGAATTCCCTTGGGACAGGTGCTTTAGGAAGCATGTCCGGAAAGGGAATTTCTGCTATTTCAGGGCTTGGAAATGCGCTTGGCTTGTCGGATGATACATCTGCAATTTCCGGAGCAAGTACATTTTCCGCAATTCTTGATGCCGTAATGAAATCAGGCGAAACTGAAGAAATGGCAGATGCCGCATCTCAGAAACTCTCAAGTATAGCCGGTGCAGGCACGGACTCCGCTTTTGACGGGGAAGCCAGGAGCAATATGATACTTCAGAATTATCTGTATACTACGATGATGAAGGATTCCCTTCAAAATTCACTTACAGATAAAGCGGATTTTACCTCGGGACTTTTTTCGGGATTGGCAGTAGGCTCAGAGGATGAGGATAGTTCATCAATTCTTGGATCACTTAAAGACACAACACTTGGTGCTATTGGCAACTATTCTTCCTATAAATCACTTATGGATAATGCTCTTGGTGAAGAGGCTTTGGACACGATGGAAAACGTTCTTGGCAGTTCGTCCAAAACATCGGGTAGTGCTGATTCTGTAAAGGATTATAGTGAGCAGGGATCACTTCTTAGGGAGATGCTTAGCAGTCTTTCTAACGAACTAAGGAATATCCCAGTTTCTGTAGAATCTCAGGAGCCCGATAGAACTTCCGACTCGCATCTAAGGCTTCGATCTGCAACATATCGGCGGGCGTAAGACTGAAGTGATCGATATGCAGGTTTCTCTGAATATGGTCAGGGTTGGTTGATTTTACTACTGAAATATGACCCATCTGATAATGCCACTTAAGAATAATCTGCTGAACTGTAGTGTGATGCGAGGTTGCGATATTCATTAGTACATCATTATTTAATAATAACGGGTTTCCGCGTCCGAGCGGATAACGTGCTTCAAGCTGAATGTTCTCTTCATTCAGCTTTTTTTGTATATGTTTTTGTTGTAAAAACGGATGACATTCAACCTGATCAACGACAGGCCTTATGTTCGCCAAACTACATAGTTCATCTATTGATCTGCGTGTGAGGAAATTACAGACACCTATGGATTTAACAAGCCCTTCTTCAACTGCGCCCTCCAGCTGCTTCCAGGCTCCCTGCCATCCATTAACGATAGGAGTTTCAATTAATACCATATCAAGGTAATCTGTTCTTAATTTTTTTAAGGAACGTTCTATATTTCTTTTTACCCTATTGTTTTTATAGCAGAAGGGATAAATTTTGGACGTGATAAATAATTCAGATCTGGAAATCGGCATCTCTGAAATGGCAAGTCCTATGGAATCCTGATTGTGAAAGGTAGGAGAGGTATCAATAAGTCTGTTTCCTGCCATGACAGAATGGAGCACAACCTGTTCACATATATCAGGATCGTCCAATCCTTTTGTACCTATACCCTGAATAGGTATTTCCATATGGTTATTTAAAAGAACTGTTTCCATAAAAAATCCTCAACTTACAAAATATCATAGTCACAGTATTTCAAGGAGCATTTCCCGATCAACGAGAGATATATATTTCCCTACAAGTTTGTATTTTTCATTTAGTTCATCAGGAATCCGGTAATCCGATAGCATGCTATAGATTCCGGCAGCATTGTCATAATCAAAAGCCTCCATCAGCTCTTTCATATCTCTGAAGGCTGACTCAAGTTCATCAGCGGATATTTCAGGTTTGGAAGAATTGTCTTCATGTGAGGTTACAGGATTTTCCAAGTTACTATTTTGCTGATTATTCAGGGCAAAGTAATCAAGATAATCATTAAGCATTAAGAGTAGTTCCTGCGACTTTATGTGTATTTCCTGCAGAGCAGATTCTTCTTCGCTGTCTGATTCAATGTATTTATTTCCCATTAGCTCAAGATCTTCTGCAAGTTTGGAGAGCTTACCTGCACCTACAATCCTTGCGGAGCTTTTAAGCGAATGAACCTGAATGGTGAAATTTTTAATATCATCTGACGCTTCATATTGTCTTATGGCTTCGGTTTTACCCGGAAGATTGGTCTTAAAATCTTCGATAACTTCGTTAGCAAGTTCTTCAGAGCCACAATTTTTTATCGCAACTTCTATGTCTATCAAGCTATTATCATATTTTGACCTTATATCATTGACGGTAGGAGATGAAACTATATGGCTATCATCTTGTGAAGAAGCATTGTTATCTGAATTTTTTACAGTGTCTTCAGAAAGTATTACTTTGTCAGAAGGCAGATACTCTTTTAGCATGTTTTCAAGCCTTGCAGCATCAATGGGTTTGGAGAGATAATCCTTAAAGCCCGCATCAAGGTAGAACTCTCTTGCTCCTGCGACTGCATTTGCCGTAAGTGCAATGCACATGGTGTCAGAATTGATGTTACCTTCAAGCGTCTGCATTGCCTCTAGTGTTTCAACTCCATCCATCTCTGGCATTCTGTGGTCTAAGAAGATAAGATCATACTTTTCCTGTCTGACCAGATTCAAAGTCTCTCGACCGCTTGTTGCCGTAACGATTTGAACCAAAGTATTTTTTAAAAGCCCTTTTATAACAGTAAGGTTCATGCTGGTATCATCGACCACAAGGATTTTGGCGTCAGGGGCGGTAAAGCTTTCATGGTATTTTGTTCTGGAAGAAAGGGTCTCCTTATATCTTTTTTCAAAATCACCGATTGGTTCCCAGCTGCAGACATTTTGTATGACTGTAAAGGAAAAGTCAGAACCTTCTCCGTATACGCTGTTTACAACAAGTTTAGTATCCATGAGAGCCAGGAGCTTTTTGACAATACTCATTCCAAGACCGGTGCCCTCAATGGTGCGGTTTCTGATCTCTTCAATTCTTTCAAATGGAGAATAGAGCTTTTGGAGATCTTCTTCTTTTATACCAATTCCTGTATCTGAAACTTTGATGGTAAGAGCAATGCTCCCGGCAAAGTCGGTACTGCTGTCGGATATACTTCCTTCGCCTTCTGAGGAAGAATATATTTCTGATTCTTCGATTTTTTCATAGGAGATATCAAGAAGGATGTGTCCCTGCTCGGTGTATTTGACAGCGTTTGTCAGTATGTTTGTGACGCACTGCTTTATTCTGATCTCGTCACCAAATAAGAGGTCAGGAATGTTGTCATCAATATTTATCTTAAATTCAAGGTTCTTATCATTTGCTCTTCTTACGATAAGGTTTACAAGATCGTTGATAAGTGAGCTCAGATTATACTGAACAGGCAGGATTACCATTTTACCTGCTTCGATTTTGGAAAAGTCCAGAATGTCGTTAACAAGAGAAAGAAGAGTGTTTCCCGCACTCTGAATGGTTGCTGCATATTCAAGAGTCTGAGGTTCTGCACTTTCGCGAAGAATCATTTCGTTCATTCCAAGGACAGCATTTATAGGAGTTCTTATCTCATGTGACATATTTGAGAGGAAGGAGGATTTTGCTTCGCTTGCGGCTTCTGCTATGCGAAGATCTTCTTTTAGCTTTTGTTCCTCCTTCATTCGCTCAATGTAGCCGGTTATTTCGTTAAAGGTGATCATCATTGAATAGTAAAGGTCTGTAATTTCATCATGAGTATTTATTGGACTTTCTTTTATGGTTTGCAGAAATTCTGTACGGTTGTCTTCGTTCGTGTCGGTAAATTTCAGCATATAATCGGATAACTGACCGATTGGGTGGCCAATCCTCATTTTGGCAAAAAAATTAATATTTGAAGCAATAGGGACAGCAATACTAAGCTCCATGAAAAACATTTTTACGGTGAAAGCGATACCGTAATTGTTATATCTGAAAACCATCTGATCTCCGACACGCTGAGCTTCTTTTATCCCATCGTTCATCATGTGTCTGAGGTCTGGGAACAGAATACGGATAAAGGCTATAGAAAAAAAACCGAGAAGCATAGCTTCAACGATAATGATAAAGGTGATTTTTATACTGAGCCTAGTTTTTTTCAAAGAATTCTGGAAAAGCAGATTTTGGACATATTCACGAGTATACATATAACCAAGAGGAAAAATCGCCTTTAGGATATCCGGGGCATAATTAAAAAACAGATAAAAAAAGAGGCACCCTACAAGACATGAATAAATCGGTACTGATACATGTCTAAGGAGAGCACTGATATGGCTGATTTCAAAATCATATTTTATCATGTAATCTTTATTCAGTGCTTCGAAAAACAAACATATAAAATAGCTGTATAGTAATGAACTGACTGTTTTACCGCGGGTTCTGAACCAGCGGTATTGTGAGAACATGGAAAAGACATAGGTGATGACCATGTATGGCGTAAGCAGATAAGCATCCATGCTACTTAGACAGACTGCTATTAAAAAAAGGAAGAGGTAAGCATTAAGAGAAAGAAAATATCCGAAAAGCCCACCTATTAGCATGAATGGAACATAAGTCAGATCAATGTTCAAACCAAAAGCATGAATATAAAGGAAGTCTTTGACAAAATAGGTACATGACATCAGAGCAAAAAGACCGAATAAAAAGATAGTATATACGATTTTGATAAAATAATTATTTTTTACGAATCTGTCCGGCATAAGCAAAGCCTCATAATGAAAAAGCCTAAAATATACGCATCCACAATAATCTTAACAGAGACAGATTTTTACATTCAATTATGTAAAAATGTAATTTGGTGAAATTTTTATAAAGATTCTTGGGGAATATAAGTATAATAATTCGTGGAAAAAACAATAATAGGGTATAATTGGTTAATGGAATTCGGAAATTCAAGCGGATGAGCGCATTTAAACATAAAAATAATACAGTTTTTTCATTTAAATACAAAGATTGCGAGATTATATTAACGAGATGGTTATTAAACTAAGAAAAGTGGGGGATGAAAAAACAAATAAAAATGGGGTGGATAAAAAGCATCCAGTAATAATTAATGGAAAAATTTTTACTCAGAAAATTACCGGAGTTCAGCGGTATGGAATAGAACTGATCAAACAGATAGACAGGATCGTAAATCCCGGCGAGGTAATTCTTGCCCTGCCAAATAAGAACTTAAATATTCTGCCTGAACTTAGCAATATTAAAACAGTGGTAGTCGGAAAGAGGACAGGGAATAAATGGACCCAGATAGATCTGCCATTATTTGCATTAAAAAAAGGTGGAAGAATTCTGACGTTTGCGGGGATAGCACCCATAATAAAGCCCGATTACCTTGTTGCGCATGATATATCATTCATTAGATATCCAAGGTCATACGGGAAAAGGTTTAGGCGTTCATACAGACTAGGATATTATCTGACGCTGCCAAGATGTAAAAAAATAATCACTGTATCGGAATTTAGTAAGCGCGAGCTTATGAGTTATTATAAGCTTGATGAGAGCAGGATTACGGTAGTTTCAAATTCTGCAAATCATATTTGTAAAGAAGAATGCAGCACTGAATATAGTCTTGAAAAATGGGGAATAAGTGAGGGTGAAAGATTTTGCCTCAGTGTTGGAACAAAAGGCCTTCACAAGAATCAGATTTACATCAGAAAATTGGCCAATAAATATCCCGATATGAAATTTGTAATAGCGGGAGGAAAAAACAGGTCTGTTTTAAATGAAAATGAATCCGGGGACAAAGAGGATTTTGGAATTTTGAGAGATTTATGTGGCGCTTCAGCAGTCCCTAATCTTATTCAGACAGGTTATGTGACTGAGGAAGAACTACGTGCTTTGTACCAAAAAGCATATGCGTTTATTTTTCCTTCACTATATGAAGGCTTTGGCATACCACCAATGGAAGCAATAATGTCAGGAGTTAAGCGCATCGCTGTATCGGATATTCCGGTAATGCGTGAAATCTATTCAAAGGGATGTTATTTTTTTAATCCGACTGATATCGCTTCCTTTGATATGGAAGCACTAGAAAAAAGCGCAGAAGGTTATAAGGAAAACGAGATCAGAGATTACTATAGAAAAGAATACTCATGGGAGAAATCGGCACAACACCTTTTAGAAGAAATACGATGATCTCCGGGACAAAGAATTCTTATCATTTTGAAAGTGCAAACAGGAGGAGCAAAATCCGGATGTCTTTTAATGAATACAGATTGCAGCAATATGTAAAAAAAGCAAGAGAGTCTGTGAGCGAGAAAAAAGATGGCAGGCTCAGAAGAAAGATGAGAAATATTTTTTACAGGTTATACCCGATGCAAAGTCTTTTTAACAGGAATGTAGCTGACGCTCTTGCAGAGATATTGTTATATGTGAAGGGCGATTTTGACGTTGAAATAAAAAACAGCGACAATAATTTCGGGTTTGCGCTTTTTTCAAGAAAACAAAAAGAAGTTTATGATTCTTTTGAAATGCAGATAGAAGATCTAAGAACAGGTTTAATGCGCCTTAAATCAGAAAATGAGGATATAAAAAGGGAGAACAGAAGACTCCGGGAGGAGATGGATTTACTGAAAGCTTCCATAGAAGAGAGCAAACAATAATGAAAGTATGCTTCATAGTACAAAGATATGGTCTTAATATAAATGGCGGAGCAGAGCTTCTGACAAGACAGCTTGCAGAACAGATTAACAAAATTGAAGATTTTGAAGTAAGCGTTATAACCACTAAGGCAGAGGATTATAACACATGGGAAAATGTATATGAAAATGATGTTGAGGATATAAATGGCATAACTGTTTACAGATTTCCCGTGGAACATCCAAGGAGAATAAGGAAATTTCTAAGGCTTAATGAGATGGTGGTATATGGAGACAGCAAGTTGCAGACCCAGGAAAACTGGCTTGTTGAGCAGGGACCTTTTTCTCCGAAACTTATAGAGTTTATAAGAAAAAATAAGAAAGAAACAGACGTCTTTATTTTCTGCACTTATCTGTACTATCCTACTGTTGCAGGAATACGTGAAGTGGCAGAAAAATCGATTCTTATTCCGTTTGCTCATGATGAACCGTATTTGAGGATGGAAATATTTGAAAAACTGTTTTCATCTCCTGCTGCTTTTGTTTTTCAGACAGATGAGGAAAAAGCACTTATACGTGGCATATACAATAACTACGATATTCCATCCTGCATGGGTGGTGCAGGTGTTGAAATTCCTGATAAAATAGACCATGAATACATAAAGAAGAAATATGGGCTTGGAAAATACATAATTTATGCGGGAAGAATTGATGTCGGAAAAAACTGCGACAGACTTATAGAAGATTTTATAAGATATTGTGATGAAACAGATAGTGATATTACTCTTTTGATGATAGGAAAAAAGCTTATAGATATTCCCGAGCATAGGAACATAAAATGTCTTGGATTTGTAAGTGATGAGGAAAAGTTTAATGCCATTGCGGGGGCAGAGTTTCTGGTTCTTCCTTCGAAATATGAGAGTCTGTCCATAGTTGTACTTGAAGCCTTTTCGCTTTGTAAGAGCGTACTTGTAAATGGGGACTGTCCAGTTCTTAAGGGACACTGCGAGAAAAGCGGCGGAGGTTTTTATTACAGGAACTATGAAGAATTTAAGGAATATACGGACAAGCTTATAAACGAGCCCGGTTTAAACAAATCCATGGGAGAACATGGAAAAGAATATGTAAACAGGCGGTTTAACTGGGATATAATAAGAGGCAAGCTTGAAAATATGATCCGTTATGTTTGTGATAATAAGGCGGACAGGTAAATTCAAAGGATATTTGATGAAAGTAGCGATTGTACACGACTGGCTTCCCTTTATGGGAGGTGCCGAAAATGTAATTATAAATATGCATGAAGCTTTTCCTGAAGCTCCGATTTACACATCGATATGTAACAGGATGAACATGTCGAAGACTCTAAGAGAAGCTGATATCAGAACCACGCATTTGCAAAAGACCACAAAAAAGCAGCTTGATCACAGAAAGCTTTTTCCGTTTATGCCTACGGCAATGGAGAGCATTGACCTAAATAAATATGATGTCGTTATAAGCAGCAGTACAAGTGTTGGGAAAAGTGTAATTACAGGACCTGATACTCTTCATATCTGTTACTGCAATACACCCATGAGATATGCATGGGAGCAGAGGGGAAACTATATAGGTCCACTTACGGGAAAAGGCTCTTTTCGGAACAAGATGATATCCTATTTTATGACCTTTATGAGAGTGTGGGACTTTGCAACTGCGGCCAGGGTCGATGTTTTTGTTGCCAATTCGGTAAATGTTGCAAGAAGAATCCATAAGCATTACAGGCGGGATGCCTATGTGATCCACTGTCCGGTCCGTATGAAAATGTTTCATACTTCGATTGAGGATGGGGGATACTTCCTCTGCGTATCGAGGCTTCAGGAGTATAAGGGAATAGAGCTTGCCGTTAAGGCATGTACCAGGGAAAAGCTTCCGTTATACGTTATAGGAACGGGACCTATGAGAAAAGAGCTTGAAGCAATGGCGGGCCCTACTGTAAAGTTTCTTGGTTTTGTGCCGGATGAAGAGCTGTTGGAGTACTATGCCAAATGCAAGGCTCTGATATTTCCGGGAGTTGAGGATTTTGGTATAACGCCGCTTGAAGCACAGGCGAGCGGAAGACCGGTTATCGCACTCGGAAAAGGTGGAATTCTGGAGACGGTCATTGAAAATGAAACGGGAATATTTTTTGATGAACCGACGCCGGAATCACTTATTGATGCACTTCATAGATTTGAAAAAATGAGTTTTGATAAGGAAAAGCTGCGCTCACATGCAATGGAATTTGATGAGAGTGTATTTAAGGAAAGGCTAAAACGGTTTGTAGAAGAACAGTATAAACTGTTTAAGACCAGACAGCTTTCTGGAGTTACGATTTATAAATGAGGGGAAATTATGAAAAAGGTTTTAATCTTCGGCGCAGAGGGGTTTGCCGGAGGATATCTTGCTGATGAATTTAAGGAACACGGATATACAGTATACGGAAGCGGACTTACGGATATAAAAGATACTTCTAACATGGATGGGACTTTTCATTGTGACATTACTGATCCCGACAGGGTAAGGGAGATTGTCAGCAGTGTTAATGCCACACATATCGTTAATCTGGCAGCAGTAAGTAACGTAGGGCAGTCATGGAAGATTCCTCAAACAACAGTGGATGTTAATGTAAACGGAGCCTTGAACATACTGGAGGCTGTCCGTGAGAATAATTATGATACAAAAATACTCCTTATTGGTTCCAGTGAGGAATATAACAGCGCAGAAGGACCTATGGATGAGACCAGAGAGCTTGGAGGTTCCAATCCTTATGGTGTATCAAAGGTAATGCTTGAAAAGTTCTCATCAATTTATCGTGATTACTACGGTATGAAGGTATATCACGTAAGAGCATTTAATCATACAGGTATCGGACAGGGGGAGAATTTCATTATTCCTTCATGGTGCAGTCAGGCAGCAGATATTTCCCTCAGTAAAAAGCCCGGAGTAATGAGGGTTGGAAATTTAGATCTTAGCCGTGATTTTTGCAATATCAGAGATGTTGTACGGGCATATCGACTGATAATTGAAAGTGATGACTGTCATGAAATCTATAATGTCGGAAGCGGACAGGCGGTTCCTCTTAGGAAAATCCTTGAATATATTATAAGTCTTTCGGACCAGCCCATTACCATAGAGACTGACCCTGAACTGATACGTCCTTCGGAGAACCCGGTTACCTGGTGTGATCACGGCAAGATTACAGAAAAGCTGGGATGGGAGCCGCAGTACACCATTTTTGATACCGTCAGAGAAGTTTTCGACTACTATGCAAATAGAGAAAATAAATCTAAATGAGCTTTCATCCGGGAATGAAAAGCAAAAGCATTTTTGATGCTTAAAGATGAGGGATAAATGGAATCTACAACCGAACGAATACAGGAAATATACGCATATCGCGAGATGATTTTCAGCCAGGTGCACAGAAATCTTAGAGGAAGATACAAGGGATCTGCACTTGGTTTTTTATGGACTTTTTTAAATCCGCTTTTTCAGCTGATAGTATATACGATACTGTTTTCAGTTATCATGAGTAACAACATTGAGCAGTATTCACTTTTTTTATTTGTAACACTTATTCCCTGGATATTTTTTGCAACCTGTATGAGTGAGGGCTGTGGGTGTCTTAGGGATGCTGAAAACATGGTTAGAAAAATATACTTTCCACGGGAAGTAATACCGATTTCATATGTTGTCAGCCAGTTTATTAATATGCTTTTGTGCTTCAGCATTGTGTTTATAGCACTTCTTGTTGCGGGGAGACTGTCCAATCCTTTTGTGCTTGTGTACCTTCCTCTTATAATGATGATAGAATTTTCTCTTGCTCTCGGGCTAGTTTTTATATTCAGCGCATGGGCGGTCTACTTAAGGGATGTAAAATATATGCTGACCATAATTACCATGGCTTGGCAGTTTATGACACCGGTGATGTATTCCGTGGATATGATCCCGGGAAAACTGGTAAAGCTTTTTTATTTAAATCCGATGACCTCAGTTATAGTGGCGTACAGGGATATCCTATATTATCAGCAGACACCGGAGCTTGATACGCTGGCTATAGCATGTGTGATGGGAGGCGGCTTTTTGATAGTGGGATGGCACTTGTTCAATAAGTTAAAGCGCCGATTTGCGGAATATTTATAAAAATGGGAGCGGGAATGCAGGAAGAATACGCTATAGAAGTAGATAATATAGATAAAAGCTTCAGAGTTTATTATGATAAAGGCTTTACCCTGAAGGAAGCATCTCTTTTCAAAAAGAGAAGAAGCTATGAGATGAGACAGGTCATAAATGGGCTAAGCTTCAAGGTAAAGAGGGGAGAGGCAGTTGCGCTTATAGGGCATAACGGATGTGGTAAAAGTACTACTCTTAAGATGCTTACAAGAATCATTTATCCCGATTCAGGAAAAATCATTATGAACGGCAGAGTATCAAGCCTTCTTGAGCTTGGTGCTGGCTTTCATGAGGATATGACGGGAAGAGAAAATATTTTTATAAATGCTGCAATATTTGGCCTTACTCACAGAGAGATAGAGGAAAGGCTTGATGATATAATAGCTTTTTCAGAGCTTGAGGACTATATTGATAACCCAGTCAGAACCTACTCATCGGGAATGTATATGCGTCTTGCCTTTGCTGTTGCGATTAACGTAAATGCTGACATACTTCTTATAGATGAGATTCTTGTCGTGGGAGATGCTGCTTTTCAGGCTAAATGTTACAACAGACTTAGAGAAATACTGGGGAACGGAACGACGATAGTTCTTGTATCACATTCGATGAGGCAGATAGAGCAGCTGTGCGACAGATGCATTTGGATTCAGGACGGAAAGGTTAAGGCAGAGGGAAAGCCAAGTGAGCTGGGTCCTGTTTACCTGGATTTTTTATCGAAGCAGGATGATGACAGGAAAGAGACAGGTGGGGAAGAAAAGAGCTTTACATTTGAAAAAAACAGATACGGCAGCGGAGAGGCAAGAATAACAAGGGTCAGACTTCTTCGGAACAAAGAAACGGTAAACAGGCTTGATACTGAAGACTCGTGTACGATCAGGGTGGACTATACTGTCCAAAAAGAAATAGATTATGTATTTTTCGGAGTAAGAATCTACAGAAATGACGGCGAACTGTGCTACGGCACAAGTACAAGAGCCGAGCACATGGGAAAGATAACCTTGAAGAAGGATGGGAGCTTTGAGTTTATAATGCCAAAGCTCTCGCTTATAGCGGGAGAATACCGCATAGATGTAATGATAGAAACCCAGGAGGAATTTCCTGTGGATTACTGGAAGAACGCAGTTGAATTTACTGTGACGTCAAGTACTGAGGATGAGGGAATTGCCCGTATTTCACATGAGTGGGTACTTGAGCCGGCAGACGAGGTGATGCAGGATTGAAGGGGAAAAAAGGATTAGAGAAAAAGGAAAAAATCATACTGACGGCAGTTTTCCTTGTTCATGTGGCTGCTTTATATTTTTTATCAAACTATAGCAAAGCTATGGAAACCTATCCTGACGAACTTATATATTACGATATGGCAAAATGCATTTTCAAAGGGACAGTATTAGAACTCCATGGGGCAGAGCTTCAGTTTACAAAGCTTGCGTATTCTTTTGTGATGCTTCCTGCTTTTTTTATAAAAAATATAGCGCTGAGAGTCAGGGCAATAATGTTTGTCAATTCAGTACTTATGTCCATCCCATTTGTTATCTGCTATTTTTTGTGCATGGAACTTGGTGCTGGTAAAAGATATTGCTTGTACGCCGCAGGACTTATTTATATTTGGCCCGATATCTCAATATCTGCGACTTTTATGCCGGAAAATCTGTATTTTCCGGTTGTCTGCGCTGCTTTTTATTACGTTCTTTTATATTACAAATATAAGAAGACCAGATATCTTATAGCGTTTCTTATTTTCTCACTTCTATCGTATTTTACGAAGGAGATAGGAATATGTGTGTTTCTGGCCTTTGTTGCAGCTGAAATTTTCGAATTCTTTTTTTACAGATCCAATAATTCGATAAAAATGAGAAATACACTTATTATTTCCTCAGTGGCCTTTTGTGGATATTTTGTTTTAAGAAAAATCATTCTGGGAAGTATTTCAAATTTTTATATAGCAAGTGGGGCGCTTGATTTTGGGGAATTTATAAGTGGAGATTCCCTGCGATATATTGTTTATGTGCTCCTTTATTACGCCGCAGCCTGCGGTGTTTCGTTCTTTGTTCTGCCTGTGATAGTTCCGGTACTTAGGTGCAGATCTTTAGACGATGGATGTAAGAAACTTTTAACTTATGCCTTGCTTCTGCTTGCAGGATCGGTTCTTGTTATTACCATTGTTATAGTGGCAAGAGAGAATCCCGGAGAAGATATTCCCGCTATTCATTTAAGATATATTTCTCCGATAATAGTTCCTTTTATAGCTATTTTGTTTGCATGGATTTCCAATGATGATAAACTAGTAAGCGGTGACTTGATAAAGCTTATGGTATGGATGGCTTTTACGGGGCTGTTTTTCAAGGGAATGTATAATACCTGCACGACAGGAAGTATTGCGCTTTTGTTTGTGTATCCCTTAAGAAAGCTGTTTCCGGATATTGCGACAGGCGACGGGCATGTGTTGTATCCTGTTGGTATGGCTACAGCGATATTGTTTGCCGTATTTGTTGTGTTTTTTTACCTGATGATAAAGAAAAACAAAGAATATGCAGCTGTTTTGTTTACCGGTTTTGCCGCTTTTATATCAGTTATTAATATCGTATGGAGCTATAAAAACATTGATCTAACCTACAGGGTGGATCCTTTCATGATTAAAGAGATGGCAGAGATTGACAAATACTTTAAGGAAAACCATCCGGGGGAAATCAATGTGGCTTTTGTTGATAAGAGCTGTTTTTCAAAGGGATCTAAGGTATACGATCTGTATTTTGAAAGTGCATCAAAAGAATATTTGATTCCGGAAGAGGAATTTAATGATATACTCACTAATGCAGGTGAAAGAGCGCAGCTTTCCGGAGTGATATTAAAAGAACCTGTTTGCAGTAATATGTATATACCTGAAAAGATAGATTTTTTTATTGTAAACAGTAGGGGGTGTGACTTTTTAGAAGCTGCAGGCGGAGTTACTCCTTTAAATGAGATAATGACTCAAAATTTCGCTGTATACAAAAATGATGAACCGTATACAATAGAACGGAAGGGAATATCAGAGTAATGGAATATATAAAAAAGAAATCGGATGTTCTTATTATAATTCCAGCCTATAATGAGGCGGCGAATATCGAGAACATCGTTGATGAGATTACCACCGGTTATCCGCAGTATGATTACGTGGTGGTAAACGACGGATCATCGGATAATACAGCCAAAATCCTTAAGAAAAGAAAATATAATCACATAAACTGTCCCATAAATCTTGGTATAGGGGGAGCGATACAGACAGGCTATCGATATGCCAAGGAGAATGAATACGATATCGCTGTCCAGATAGATGGGGATGGCCAGCATGATCCTGCATATATTGGGGAAATTATCGCACCTATTCAAAGAGGCGAGGCTGATTATGTTATAGGATCCAGATTTGTTAATAAAGAGGGTTTTCAAAGCTCTGCTACAAGAAGAATCGGAATACATTTTTTAAGTTTTTTAATAGCGGTTCTCTGCCTTCGGAGGGTGAAGGATGTTACCAGTGGCTTCAGGGCTGTGAATAGATTTTTTATAAATGTATTTGCGGATAACTATCCTATAGATTATCCTGAGCCGGAAGCTATAATGGACGCAGTAATGCGAAGAAAGAGGATTTTAGAGCTTCCCGTAGTTATGAGAGAGAGGGAAGCGGGGAAGAGTTCAATTAACCTTAAAAGATCTGCTTATTACATGATAAAGGTTTCGCTTGATATTATAGTTTGCAGAATAAGCTATGGAATCAGGAGATAAATATGCATCAGATAATACCAACAAGACTGACGATAGTGCTCATAGCAGCAATAATTACATATTTTGTTATAATACTATCGCTCCTTAAACACAGGAAACTTAATATGAAATACACGCTTTTGTGGCTTTTCACGGGAGTTGTATTTTTTGTACTGGTACTTGAGCCTTTGCTGCTTGTCAGAATCATAAATATGCTCGGTATCACAGATACCATGAACGGATTGTTTATTTTGCTGATAGCCTTTCTTATCATGCTGGTATTGTCACTTACCAGCATAGCATCCAGACAGGCAGGCAGAATTACCAAACTGATTCAGACACAGGGGCTTTTGGAAAAGAGAGTAAGAGAGCTTGAGAACATGCTGTCTGATAACAACGATTCGGAGGAAAGTACAGCCGATGAGTCATAAATTTACAGCAAAAGACCATACCTTTGCCATTTGTGCTTACGGAGAAAGCGCATATATAGAAGAATGCATCAAATCGGTAACGAGACAGAAGCTTAAGACGAATGTACTTATTGCCACATCAACACCAAACGAATATCTAAAACTTATTTCCGAAAAATACAGTATTCCCTATTATGTGAATGAGGAGATGAAAGGGCAGAGCAATATAGCAACAGACTGGAACTTTGCAATAAGCTGTGCTAAGACACCTCTTGTTACAATCGCACATCAGGATGATCTGTATAAAGAGGATTTTGCGAAAGAGGTCATAAAGAATTTCAACAAGACAAAGCGTCCTCTTATAGCTTTTACCGATTATGCAGAGCTTAGAAACGGCAGGGAAGTAAGTAATATTAAAAACCTTAATATCAAGCGTATAATGCTGTTCCCTTTAAGATGTAGCGTCCTGTGGAAGTCAAGGTTTGTAAGACGAAGGATACTCTCTCTTGGCTCTGCAATATGCTGTCCATCTGTCACATATGTTCCCGGAAATCTTCCAAAGCAGCTATTTATTCCCGGCTACCGCGGAGGCATCGACTGGCAGGCATGGGAGAGATTTTCAAGAAGAAAAGGTGAATTTGTATTTGTTAATAAAATCCTAATGGTCCATAGGATCCACGAGGACTCGGAAACTACAGCGATCATCAAGGGTCACGAGCGCTCAGAGGAGGATTTTGAAATGTTCTGCAAGTTTTGGCCTAAGTGGATTGCGAGGATACTGGAGCACTTTTATAGGAAGGGCGAGGAGCAGAATAGTTTGTAATGATATAAATACCTTTATATAAATGTTTTTAATTTAAGGAGTAATAAGAAAATGAAAAAGATTTTAGTAACAGGTTGTAATGGACAGCTGGGACGTGCAATCCAGCAGGTATATGCAGGTGAAGTGGAATTTATACTGACTGACGTTGTTGAAGGTGATAACATCAAACCTTTGAATATTATGAATCAGAGGGAAGTATCTGAATTTGTAAAGTTGGAGAGGCCTGATGTGATTATCAATTGCGCAGCAGCAACCAATGTTGACGGATGTGAGAAGGATTGGGATTTTGCATACAAGCTTAATGCAATCGGTCCCAGAAATCTTGCTATAACAGCAACGAGCATAGGAGCCAAGCTTATACATGTATCAACAGATTATGTATTTTCAGGAAATGCTAATGCACCTATAAATGAGTTTCAGACACCAGGACCCATATCCGCTTATGGAAAGACGAAATATGAAGGAGAGAGATTTGTTCAGCAGTTTGCTGATAAATACTTTATAGTAAGGACAGCATGGCTTTATGGAGATGGGAAAAACTTTGTTAAGACAATGCTGAAATTATCGGAAACTCATGATGAGATAAGCGTTGTATGTGATCAGCTTGGATCACCTACATCAGCAATTGAGCTGGCAAGAATGATACATCATATTGAACCTACAGAGAACTATGGTATTTTCCATGGAACATGTGAGGGAGATACCAACTGGGCTGATTTTACAGAAGAAATTTTCAGTATAAAGGGAATTAGCTGCAAGGTTAATCATGTTACCAGTGAAGAATATAAAGCTATGAATCCGGCAGCAGCCGACAGACCACATTACTCTATATTGGATAATTATATGCTAAGACTTACTACAGATTACAAAATGGCAGACTGGCATGATGCTTTAAAAGAGTATCTTGGATAAAAAATTGAAGTAGGGATTATCAAAAAAGGAGAACTTGCACTAAAATCTTTGTAAATTCTCCTTTTTTATATAGAAGTTCAACAATATTCATGCTTCATTTTACAATATATAAATCTATGTTATAATATTACGACTCAATTGTAATATTATCAATTTAGAATAGGAGATAAATATGAGGACTTATTTAGTGACAGGCGGAGCAGGATTTATTGGTTCCAACTATATTCACTATATGTTTAAAAAGTATGACAATGAGATTCGTATCATCAATGTTGATGCTCTTACTTATGCAGGTAATCTTGAGAACCTCACAGATGTTGAGAACAGAGATAACTACACATTTGTAAAAGCTAACATTTGTGACAGAGAGGCTATAAATAAGATTTTTGAGGAGAACGACATCGACAGAGTAGTACATTTTGCTGCCGAGAGCCATGTTGACCGCTCAATCGTTAATCCTGAGATCTTCGTTGAGACAAACGTACTTGGTACTGCAACAATGCTTAATGCAGCTAAGAAAGCATGGGAGCTTCCCGATGGTTCCTTCAAGGAAGGTAAGAAATTCCTTCATGTAAGTACAGATGAAGTATACGGCTCACTTCCCGAGGATCCGAATGCTTATTTCTATGAGACAACACCTTACGATCCGCACAGCCCTTACTCAGCTAGTAAGGCAAGCTCGGATATGCTTGTTAAGGCTTATATGGATACTTATAAGTTCCCTGCAAATATTACAAACTGCTCCAATAACTACGGCCCTTACCAGTTCCCGGAGAAACTTATCCCTCTTATGATCCACAACGCACTTGAGGGCAAGGCACTTCCCGTATACGGTGACGGTAAGAATGTTCGTGACTGGCTCTATGTTGAGGACCACGCTAAGGCGATCGACATGGTACAGGAAAAAGGAAAGCTCTTCGAGACCTATAACATCGGTGGACATAACGAGAAGCAGAACATCGAGATCATTGAGACTATCATTGATGTTCTTCGTGAATCACTTGATGATTCAGATCCCAGAAAGGCTAAGATCACAACCGACCTTATCACATATGTTGAGGACAGAAAGGGACATGATCGTCGTTATGCCATTGCTCCCGATAAGATCAAGGCTGAGATTGGCTGGGAGCCTGAAACAATGTTCAAGGAAGGTATCCGCAAGACAATAAAATGGTTCTTTGCTCATGAGGATTGGATGGAGCATGTTACCAGCGGTAATTACCAGAAGTATTATGAGAGTATGTATGGTGGAAAGTTATAAGCTTTTGTGCTATATTAGCTGAATATTAATGGAAGCTCTGTTTGGCAAATGAGGTCAGACAGAGCTTCGTGATGTAGATGAATTGATAAAATATAGGGAGAATACAATATGAAGGGAATCATTTTGGCCGGAGGATCCGGAACAAGACTTTATCCACTTACAAGAGCGATATCAAAGCAGATCATGCCTGTTTATGATAAGCCTATGATCTATTATCCGCTTTCAACTCTTATGCTTGCGGGTATCAGAGAGGTGCTTATTATTTCAACACCCAGAGACCTTCCAATTTTTGAGGATCTTTTCGGAACAGGCGAGCAGCTTGGAATGAATTTCTCATATGCTATACAGGAACAGCCAAGAGGCCTTGCTGATGCTTTTATCATCGGTGAGAAATTTATTGGTAACGATGGCGTTGCACTTGTTCTTGGCGATAATATCTTCTATGGTCAGAGCTTCAGTAAGCTTCTTAAGGAAGTTGCCGCAAGAGATAAGGGGGCTACAATCTTTGGATATTATGTTCGTGATCCCAGAGAATATGGCGTAGTTGAGTTTGATGAAAACGGTAAGGCTATCTCAATAGAGGAAAAGCCTGAGCATCCAAAGAGCAATTATGCGGTTCCCGGTCTTTACTTCTATGACAATGATGTTATTGACATTGCTAAAAACGTAAAGCCTTCAGCAAGAGGTGAGATTGAGATCACAAGCGTTAACAACGAGTACTTAAGTCGCGGAGAGCTTCGAGTTGAGACCATGGGCCGAGGCTTTGCATGGCTTGATACAGGAAATCATGATTCACTTCTTGATGCAGCTGATTTTGTATGTGCATTTCAGAAGAGACAGGGACTTTATGTTTCATGTATTGAAGAGATTGCTTATAAGAGAGGCTTTATTGATAAAGAACAGTTATTGAAACTTGCTGAGCCTCTTATGAAGACTGATTACGGTAAATACCTTGTTGAAGTAGCAGAAGGATTATAATCGTTTTTTAATATATATAGGAGTTTAAAATGGGACAATTACAGGTAGAGACATGTGAAATTGAAGGATTGAAGGTCATTACACCACAGGTTTTCGGAGATAGCAGAGGCTATTTCATGGAAACATACTCAAAGAGAGACTTTCAGAATATCGGAATAGATGTTGAATTTGTACAGGACAATCAGTCTGCATCAAAAAGAGGAGTGCTGAGGGGTCTTCATTTTCAGAAGAACTTTCCGCAGGACAAACTTGTCAGAGTTGTAAATGGTGAAGTTTTTGATGTGGCTGTAGATTTAAGAAAAGATTCCAAGACTTTCGGAAAGTGGTTTGGAGTTACATTGTCAGCAGAAAATAAGAAGCAGTTCTTTATTCCCAAGGGATTTGCGCATGGATTTTTAGTGCTTTCAGACTATGCTGAATTTGCATATAAGTGCACGGATTTTTATCACCCTGATGATGAGGGCGGATTATTGTGGAAGGACCCTGAGATTGGTGTTGAATGGCCATATCAGGAAGGTGTTGAGCTCATTATGTCTGATAAGGATCAGAAGTGGGGCGGAATTGAAGATTATAAAAAGTCTAATATGTGATAGAGTTTGGAGAAGGTGATGCAGGACTCATATAATAGAGATTATTATAAGGATGGATGCGGTGCTGATTATAGTGATTCGGAAGTTTGGATGAATCAGTTTTCAGGTGTTGCACAGAAAATAATTGATGTATATAATCCCAAGAGCTTTTTAGATGTAGGCTGTGCTATGGGATATTTAGTAGCATGCTTGCGTGATCTGGGTGTTGATGCCTATGGCCTTGATGCTTCAGATTATGCTATTAGTCAGGCAAGAGAAGATATTAAGCCCTATATGGCATGCCAGAATCCGTTAGAGGGTTATCCTGAGAATTTTCCGCAGACGTTTGATTGCGTATCAACTATAGAGGTTGCTGAGCACTTGAGGGAAGAAGAGGCACAGCCATTTATACATTTTTTATGTGAACATGGAAATAGAATCATTTTTTCATCAACTCCGGATGATATTGTTGAACCTTCACATCATAATGTTCAACAGATGGAATATTGGGCAAAGCGTTTTGCAAAAGAAGGCTTTTATCGCGACTTAAGTGCTTCGGATATGAATTTAACTCCTCAAACTATGGTATTTATTAAGAAAGATGCGACAAATGTACAAATTGTTGAGGAATATGAACATAAGCTGCGATTAAATAATCAACATTTTGATGGACAGATTAAAAACCTTGAAGCTGTTATTAAAGAAGATGATAAGACAATAAAGAAATTACAAGAAGAAATAAATGAAGAAGTCATAAAAATTAATGAAGCAACCAAAATGGTTGAAGAAGTTAAGAAAGCAGCGGAGATTGAAGCAGAGAAGGCAACTGAGGCTATAAAAAGAGCAGAAGTGGAAAAGTCTCAAAGTATTAAGAAAGTAGAAAAATACTATAAGGACAAATTAAGAGCTTCTGTATCTGACGGACTTGAGTTTAAGAGAGAAAAATCCGAACTTCTTGTGAAAAATGAGAAACTTCTAAGAAGAAACACTCAGCTGATCGAGCTGGTTAATGCAATTCGTAAGGATCAAATTGCTGTATATCATTCCATGTCATGGAAAATAACATCTCCGCTAAGGGGGATAATAAATCTATTGACAAAAGGTAAGCTTGTCGGTGAAACTCCGGAATATTTGCAGCCCGACAATAGATTTAATGCATTGTTAACCCCATATGCGGATGACAGTTTTGAGCCTTGGAATATTCCGGTACAGTACAGAATTGATGAAATGAGTGCTGCCATAAAAGCAGGATATAAGATTGCACTCATGTTTTATGACAAACCGGATTCATCTACATTCAGATATGCATGTTATAACGTGTATCAACATTCGCAAAACAGCAAAGAATGGCGGGCCTTCTATTTTTATGAGTTTGAATGTGAAACAGTAAAAGATTATCTTAAGAAGGCTTCATTATTGATCATGTCCAGAACCAAATGGAGCTATTCATATGATAACCTTATTAAGAAAGCAAAAGAATTAAACATTCCTGTTGTGATGCAGATAGATGATCTGGTATGTAATTTAGACTTTGTCGATTATGTTGTTGAGTCCAATTATGATGCTAAGAATTCGGAAGTTGTTTACAATTTCTGGTTTTCATATGTTAGCCGAATTCAAAAAATAGCTGACTGTGTAGATGGCTTTATTGTTACTAATGATTATTTGGGTGGAATGATTAAGGAACACACGAATAAGGATTATGCTGTTATACACAATAGTTTGAATTCGGAGCAGATAAATGCTTCTGAAAGTTTATTTACCAATAAAAACTTTAGAAGAAAAGGAACCTTTAGTATTGGATACTTTTCCGGTTCACCTACACACAAAAATGATCTGGAAATGATATCTTCAGAAATACAGCAGCTTTTAGCAGATTATGCTGATATTGTATTTTACATAGTTGGATACATGGAATTTTCAGATGACCTTAACAAGTATATCCAGGAAGGAAGAATTATATTCCTGCCTATGGTGAACTTTGTGGAACTGCAGAGGCTAATAAGCGATGTAGATGTAAATATAGTTCCTCTTGTAGACAGTGTATTTACTAACTGTAAGTCGGAATTGAAATTTTTTGAGGCTGCAGCTGTAGGTACGATTACCTGTGCATCACCGACATATGCGTATACTCATAGTATTGAGAATGGAGTAGATGGATTTGTTTGTGAACCGGGTCAGTGGTATAAAACTATATCAGAAATACATGATGGAAAATATGATATAGCTGATATGGTTCAAAAGGCCAGAAATAAGGCATTGTCTCGTTATTATGGTGAGAATGTTGTTAACGAGATAGAAAATGCATTTAACAAGATGGTAGATAAGAAATAATTTATTAGTATTTAGAGCATTAGGGGGCCTAATGGATAGAATTAAGATATGGGATAGAATGCTACTGATAGGCGTTAGTGTTATTGCATTAGCCGGTGCAGTGTATTTTGCTGTTGGCAGAATGTCGCAACCAACAGACGAATCATCCCTTTCAAATTACTACATATGGTACGGAGCGGTATTTGCTTCTGTATTGGTTTTATATATTGCTTTTTGCATTTATAACAAAAGCTTTGAGAAGAAAAATGAAAAAACAGCTGCTACAGAGTGTCTGCATATATTTTTTGATTATAAGTTTTTGTTAAAACAATTAATTACTCGGGATTTCGCAGTAAAATACAGACGAAGTTATCTGGGAATTGTGTGGGTTATCCTGAATCCACTTTTGCAGATGATAATTCTATCAAGTATTTTTTCGTTTATTTTTAAATCCGATATTGAGAAATTCCCTGTGTACTTGATTTTGGGACAGGTGGTATATAACTTTTATAATGAAGCAACATCCATTGCATTGACGACTGTCGTTTCTTCAGGACAAATGATAAAGAAAATTTATATGCCCAAGTATATTTTTCCTATAAGTAAAACGATTTTTTCGTTTTTGAATTTTATGCTTTCGTTTATACCGGTTATCACAGTTATGATATTCTTTGGTGTTTATCCGAATATAAATTGGGTATTTTTGCCGCTTTATTTTGTATCATTGTTTATGTTTACATTGGGAGTTGGGCTGGTACTTGCAGCTATGGATGTATTTATGAGAGATACTCAGTACTTATATGGAATTTTGCTACCGCTTTTGAATTTTTTGACACCTATTTTTTATCCTGTAACATCTTTGTCACCTGCAATTCAAAAAGTTATGTGGTGGAATCCTCTGTTTCAATATGTTGATTGTATGAGGCATATTATGCTTTATAATGTTGCGCCTTCTGTGCAACAGTTTACAATGTGCATATCATATGGTGTTGGATTCCTGTTCTTAGGGCTGCATTTCTTCTACAAAAAGCAAGACCAGTTTATTCTGTATATTTAATAGTTTGTAAGGTGGATTTATGGTAGAACAAATGAATGAAGATTACTCAATAATAGCAGATCATTTATCAATGCATTTTAATATGGCTACTGAGAAGGTTGACAGTTTAAGGGATTATCTCACTAAGCTTACATCTCGCAAACTTTTTTATAACGATTTTGTCGCTGTTGATGATGTTTCTTTTTCAGTAAAAAAAGGTGAAGTCTTTGGCATTGTTGGAACAAATGGAAGTGGCAAATCAACTATGCTGAAAATGATTGCAGGGGTTCTTAAACCGACAAAAGGTAAGGTCATTACCAATGGGACGATAGCACCGCTTATTGAGCTGGGAGCAGGCTTTGATATACAGCTTACAGGCAAAGAAAACATTTTTCTAAATGGCGCAATCATGGGCTATAGTGAAGAGTTCATGAATGAAAAATATGAGAGCATTGTCGAATTTTCAGAAATAGGCGATTTCCTTAATATGCCATTAAAAAATTATTCTTCAGGTATGGTATCCCGTATAGCTTTTGCGGTTGCTACCAGTGTTAAGCCTGACATACTACTGGCAGATGAAATATTATCTGTCGGGGATTTCATGTTTCAGGAGAAATGTGAAAATCGCATAAAAGAGCTTATGTCCGGAGGTACAACAGTACTAATTGTTTCACATAGTTTTGACACAATAAGAGATTTGTGCGACCGTGTTATGTGGATAGAAAAAGGAAAACTTGTAATGATTGGGGATACAGAAGATGTAGTCGATCATTATAAGAGCATGACACGCTAAAGGGAAGTTCTGAAAGAGCAATATAATGGATGACAGAGAATTATTACAATGTGAAGAATTAAAGCAAAGAATACATGAATTAGAGATAGAGCTTGATGAAACAAAACAACTTTGTAATTCACTGTATGATAGCGCCAATGAACAAATGGCACTTTTTAAAAATTCGCTTAGTTGGAAAATAACGAAGCCCATTAGGGATATAGCAGGGGCCTTCGTGAAAAAAACGGGAGATACCTTGGGGTACCTCCCTGTTTCTAATATAAGAGAACTTAATAAAATACATGGTAAAGGCAGTTTCCCAAATAAGAAAGAAATAAGCAGACAGAAAGTAAAAATTAAGAGTTTTTCAAGGCAGCCTAAGTTTAGTATATTGGTTCCGTTATATAATACTCCGGAAAAATATCTAAAAGACATGCTTACATCAGTTGTAAATCAAACATATTATAACTGGGAATTGTGTCTTGCAGATGCTTCTGATGAAAAGCATTTATATGTAGAGCATATAGTTAAGGCATTTCATAGCAAATATGGAGAGAGAATAAAATATAAGCGATTGAGTAAAAATGGTGGAATTTCGGTTAATACTAATGAATGTGTTTTGATGTCTGATGGAGATTATTTATGCCCGTTCGATCATGACGATTATCTTCATCCAAGTGTTCTTTATTATTATGCACAGGAAATAAACAAGAGTAATGCCGATTTTTTGTATTGTGATGAGATTACATTTTCAGGGAATAATATGAATGATGTACTATCCGTACATTTTAAGCCTGACTTTGCATTGTATACATTGCTCTCAAACAATTATATATGTCACTTATCTGCATTTAAGAGAGAACTTTTGGAGAATGATGAATTGTACAGACCCGAATTTGACGGAAGTCAGGATTATGACATGATACTCAGGATGACAGATAAGGCTGGTACAATAAAACACATTCCAAAGGTTTTGTATTACTGGAGAAGTCATGAGGGGTCTACTGCTTCGGGAATAGGAGCAAAAAGATATGCCATTAAGGCAGGAGAGAATGCAGTCAGAACATTTTTGACAAACAAAGGTTTTGATGGATGTAGTGTTAATACTATTATGGCTCGTGACACTATTTACCGGGTAAAATATAAAATATCCGGAAATCCCAAAATACACATTGTGGTTTCCGATACAGATACTACTAAAAACAAAGATATATATGATTATATAAAAGACAATACAAGCTATTCAAATATTGATTTTAATAATAATATAAATGAGTATAAGTCAGATGAATATGTTGTTGTTATAAAGAAATCTGTAAGACCGATATATAAGAATTGGATAGATGAAATGCTTATGCTGACGCAAAACGAGCAGGTTGGAGCTGTTGGCGGACTTATTAATAAGGACAATAGTATCTGTTCAGCCGGCATTGCCATTAATTCTAATGCTCCAAGTGGTTTTATTACGATGTATCATGGAGATGATCCAAAGAGACCCGGGTACATGGCCAGACTATTATATACGCAGAATGTAACAGCTCTTGGAGCCGGGTGTTTAATGATGTCTGTTGATGATTATATCAGTTATGTAAAAGATCCTGAACTAATGGACGATGATTCGGAAGCAATTGACAGATGTATGAACCTATTAGAAAGAGGAAAAATCAATTTGTTTACTCCATATGCTGTTTTTGAGGATAGTGGAGAGAGAAAGCCAATGAATTCACGTAGTTCACAGCGCTTAAGAACAAAATGGAAGAAACGGATTAACAACGATGATTCATATTTGAGCGCTTCGCTTTTTGATAAGAGGATTTATGTTGAGAATGATAAACAGTATTTGTAATGAATTAAAAATAAAATTTGATTCCCCAAATGCGTCAGTATTGGAGGAACTATGTTCAACTGATACAGAAGTACTGAATGACGAATTTGAATATTTAAATAATAATGATGCGGATTTGGAAAGAGAGAATTCATTAAAACTTGAACTTGCAGAAATAACAAGTGATTGTATCAGAATGCATCAGGAATATCTTGATCTTAAGGTGAAAAGTGAGGGATTATCTGAACAAATAGACGTGATTCGTAGAAACAGAGTTCAAGTTACTTGTTCGGATAATGAAGTCAGGATTAGGCGTGATGAAATAATGAATTTGTTCCCCTTGCAGGATGGATTAACTCAGTTCCTTGAAAGCAGGGATGTTCTGTTGGAGGAACTACTCCCTGCGCCAAGTGCAATGGGGATGAAAATCTGTTTTCTTGTTGATTCAAAAAAAGAGAATCTTCATGAATTAAAAGAGTATATGCATAATGTTCCGGTCAGAGCGACACTTTTATGTTCTATAAACGAAAGTGAATTTGATTCAAAAGAATTTGAGAAGTTATTCAGTGATTTAAAGAATTTTGATCTGATACTTTTAAGAAAAGGGGAAGGAAAGGATATTTTTGTATCTTTTGAAGACTGTGGATTATCAGGTTATGATTACCTTTTTGTTACTAAAAATGTATCCGGTTTGAAAATGTTTTTGGAATCCGAAGACAGAATTCGAAGAGTTTTTGGATATTTGCAGAATTTTCCCGACTTAATGAAGTTAGTTTCTGATGAAGACGAATCTTGCTTTGTTTTAAGAAATAGTAAGGAAAACATAGGTGCTTCATTTGAAGCAGTAATAACTCATAATAGTATTTATGAGGCTAATAGAAGTATAGATGAAAATGGTGGTGAGTCAAAGCTTGGCAGAATGCTTGCGGAGGCCGCTAAAATCTGTTTAAAAAATAATTTTAAGGCTGTTATTTTTAGTGATAACAATATGCTGAAGGAGGGAACGGATAAAGCTAATTCTGAGCTGGAAATAGAAAAACTTCCTTGTAATATAGGACAGCTAAATCTGGCAGGATGTTTTACAAGTGATGATATTAAGCAGATTATGAAAACATGGTATGTAGGTAATCTTCATTATTACTTTGAGCATACAATAGGTGTACAGATTCCCTCAATATATAAATTGGTTAATATTAGAATTCCGCAGCAATATAATTATATTGAACGATTATTGGATGGAAAGTGGGAAAGACTTCTTGCATATGCATCTGAAATTCGCGAAGTAATAAAACCGGATAAAGAGAAAAATGGGATTGTTCTGATAAGCGAGCAGCCTTGTGTTAAAGCAGCATATGCAATTCAAAAACTAACCGGTAAACCGATTTGTTATTATACCAATAATACTTTTGCAGAGCTAAAATATATGTCAGATAAAATAGGAGAAACAGAAATGGCTGGCGAAAATGATGAAATCATTGAATTAAAAAAGAGGCTCGAGGAATATGAGAATCTTTTTTCTGCTATGGAAGAAGAAAAGCAGGAATTGATAAAAAATGAAAAGACTAATGATGAGTGCTGGGAAAGGAAACTTAATACAGCAGATATCAGGAACAGATTGATGGTGAAAAATCTCCAAAATCAGATGTCCATGCTTAAACATGAGAATAATACATTAAAGGTTGCAAATGCAGCATTAAAGGAATCCATGAGCTGGAAAGTCACGAAACCTCTTCGAGACGTATATGACTATGTTTACGGAAAGCGTAACTGATGATAGGTAATAGTATGATAGATAATTTATTACATAAAATTGCATCGATGCAGATAAAATATAACGAAGTAAGCGAGGAATTATCTGAACTATTTGAATCTGTTTCTCCCTGGATGCAACAGATTTCTCAAGAACCTGTAAAAAAAATCGAGACCGATGATCTGCCGAATATTGATGATAGTTATGTTGGTCAGAATCTTATAGGCCATGTTCTGAACTATAAGTCCATTATTCCTGCATCGGTACCTAAATTAGGGAATATTGTACTTCATGTTATTACAGATGATGCCAATGATATAGAGCTATTGGAAGGCAGAATAAGCAGCTTTCCGTATATAACGGATGCGATTATTTCAACATCTGATTTACAGATTCGTGAAAAAGCAAAAAACAGTTTTAACGAATCAAGAAGTATTAGTAATGTTGAAATTCGTATTATCCCTGCTGAAGGTAATATGGAGCAGTATTTTACTGATTTATATAGTACATTGACTGATCGTTTTGGGTACATTCTACAATTTGATTTTTCCGGACAAACTCAGATGCAAAGAAATATTATGAATGATCTTTGCGGTAATGAGTTAATGTTCAGGCAATTTATGAACTTACTGGATTCGGATAGAAATGTTGGAGCTATAGTGCCATCAAGTATTGTAGCTGAGGCAAATGGACGGGGCTGGATACATGTAGGAACTACATTTTTTGCTTTGACATCACAATTACTTGAATGTAAAAGAATGCCTCTTGGAATTTCGCGTAAATCTATTGAAAATGGATACCATATCGCATTAAGTGATTTTGGTGAAAGAAAAGTATATTTTGATAGCGATGAAAGGTACTATTCATCATGCTTTTCTTATAATGCAGATGAACTTTCCGAGGATATCCGGGGAAAATATGAAGAGTATTTCTTTGATGTTGAAGATGTTTTGATCGATATGAGAACCGGTATTATTCGTAATGATATTTGGGATTTGCTTGTAAAGCTTTTGGATGCTCAGCGAGAGATAAAACTAATATATCATAAGCAACGGGATAAAAACGGAACTGTTTATTCACAGATAATTGCAAAGGATAAAAGGCTTAAGAGCAGAATAATTGTAATTGAAAGCAATGATGATTTAGATATACGATCTGTAACAGATAAAAAAGAATTGATCTATTTCACAAATGGAATTGTCAGCATTGTTAACTATGATGGTTTGGATATAGTCGCTATTCCTGAAGTGGATATGATGATGTCATGGACAAACAGCTATAAGGATATATCTTCGGATAAGAATTCGGTTGAATATTATCTGATGCATTATTATTGTGCCAAATATATATTTAATTCCCCATTTGCTATCAGTGAGAGCAGAGAAATTTCTTTAGATGAAAGAAATCAGTTCCTGCAAATGATTAACGAAATGCTGATGGCAGCTCCGGGAATTACTGATGAAAATCTTAAGTCTTTGGTTTCTAAGATTAACTATAAGGGAACACTTGGAAAAATGATTTCCCTCCTATTTGGTAAATCATTACCTAAGGAGTTTGGGATGATTAAAACTAAACTTCCGGGAGATTCTGCAATAATTGAAGAATTCATAGATGATTATATACAGGCTGGAGATTTGGCTGAAAAATATGATGGCATAAAGGATTCTGAATTAAGGGAGTACCTTAGGGAAAATAATATTGATTCCAAGATTTCATTTGAAGATATCAATACAATTTGCGAAGACATTAAGTCGTTGTCTCTGAAATCTTATTCATTTGCGATTGATAATAGATATGCTGACTATAATAACTGGTATCATGAAGTTGAACCCAAAAAGAAGGAACTTCAGGAACAGAGAGAGTATCACTTCGAGTATAAACCATTGTATTCAATAGTAATTCCGGTTTATAGGACAAAAGAAGTGTATCTGCGCAGGCTTTTGGATTCAATTACAATGCAGACATATGGGAATTTTGAAGTATGCATTGCTGATGCAAGTGAATATGAAAAAGGCTCTGACTGGAAGCATGGAGAACCCAGGACAGTATTAAAGGAATATTCAGAAAAGGATACCAGAATCAGATTTGAGATATTAGAAAAGAATAATGGAATATCTTTAAATACCAATGCTGCGATCAGTATGGCTAAGGGCGATTATGTGGTCTTTGCAGATCATGATGATGAACTTACCGTAAATGCATTATTTGAGTTTACAAAGGCTATAAATGAGAATCCATGGATTGAATTCATATATTCTGATGAAGATAAAGTCGATAAGACTTCGGAAGAGTTTTCATATCCACATTTTAAGCCTGATTTTAGTATGTCCCTACTTGAAAGTAATAACTATATATGCCATCTTATGGGAATTAAGAGATCATTACTGGAAGAGATTTCCGAAAATAATAATGGTACTGTGATATATGAGAGAAAAGAATTTGATGGTGCGCAGGACTATGATCTGATATTAAGATGCTGTGAGAAGGCTTTAAGTAATGAAGCTTCAATGGTAAAAGATATAGTAGCCGGTAATTATAAAGGCGATGATGGGGATGCTTTCATAAATACAGTTAATAAGCTTACCAATGAAGGCAGATATGTTTCATTAAAGATTCATCATGTTCCTAAGGTTTTATATCATTGGCGTGTATATGAACTGTCAACAGCAGGTGGTGTGGAGGACGTAAAGCCATATACTGTTGAAGCCGGTAGAAAAGCATTGTCTGAACATTATAAGAGATTGGATATCAAAGTAAGTGAGATACAGGATGGTGTAAGCAACAATGTTTATCATACGATTTATGAAAACAATAATCCGTTAGTATCAGTGATAATTCCCAGTAAAGATCATACTAATGATCTGGATAAGATTATTCGATCAGCATTGCACGGAAGTTACAAGAATATAGAGATCATTGTTGTGGAAAATAATTCAACAGAGGATGAGACTTGGGAATACTATAAAAATATTCAAAAAGAGTTTAGTAACGTTAAAATCGTTTATTACAAAGGTGGATTTAATTACTCTAAGTTGAATAATTTCGGAGTTGGGTATGCAAGCGGCGAATACTATTTGTTCCAAAATAATGACACAGAAATGATTTCTGAAGAGTCTATAACTGAAATGGTAGGCATTGTTCAGCGCAGGGATGTTGGTATTGTTGGTGCCAGATTGTTGTATGATGATGATACTATTCAACATGCGGGAATAGTTGTCGGAATGTGTGGAATTGCCTCAAATACATTTGTGGGAATAGGATCAGATCAGACATACTTTAATTATGGAATGTTCCTGCGAGATTATTCAGCGGTAACTGCAGCCAGCTTTATGGTGAAAAAAGAAGATTATGATGCAGTGAATGGATTTTCAGAAGATCTTGCGGTGGCGTTTAATGACGTTGATTTTTGCCTAAAGGTAAGAAGTCTTGGCAAAAAAGTTGTTTATAATCCATACGCATTATTTTATCATTATGAGTCTAAGTCCAGAGGATCTGATGAAAGACCTGAGAGAATTGAGCAGTTTCATCAGGAAATAATCCTTTTTGCTAAAAAATGGCCTGAAATAATAAAAGCAGGAGATCCATATTACAATCAGAATCTTACATTGTTGACAGAAGATTTTGGATTAAAAGTTCTGAGTAGAGAAACAATTGGAAAACCATGCTATAATGAACTGCTTACAGATATAATATTGGAAACAGGTGCCTAATCTGCTGTGATTATTGATTTTATATATAAGAAAAATATGAAAAGCTTACTTTGTTTTTGTTTTATAGCATATGCTTAAACAAGATCAAAGCCCTCCTTAAAATTCCGAAATCGGTATTACAGGAGGGCTTTTATGTGGCATATATATTTCTTATATAAAAAGATTTTGGTCTGGTACCATTTACGGATACAAGATGTGAAAGGAATAGTGTAATAGTGGAAAGAGAAAATGTCATAGGTGTGATTAATAAGAATATTAAAAAAAGATTTTTATTTGTGATTTCTGCATATGTCTTCGCAATTTTTGTATTTGGAATGTGGGCATTTAAAGATATTGTATCTTTTGACGCTGAAGGTTTTTATTCATTGGAAACTGGGAAAAAATGGTATGATCAATGGCTGGTGCTAGGTAGATGGGGATTTGTACTTCTGAAAAAAATACTTGGTGTTACTAGTATTAATCCCTTTTTTTCAATAACCGTGTTTTTTATTTGTTTC
This sequence comes from Butyrivibrio sp. AE3004, assembly GCF_000703165.1. Taxonomy (NCBI): domain Bacteria; kingdom Bacillati; phylum Bacillota; class Clostridia; order Lachnospirales; family Lachnospiraceae; genus Butyrivibrio; species Butyrivibrio sp. AE3004. The sequence goes on along the minus strand of NZ_JNLQ01000002.1, from coordinate 3,098,911 downwards.
CCAATGTCAATTATAATTTGGAATATATTATTGGAGGAATGGAGTGGAAGAAAATCCAATCTGGCATCTGCAGTATTCCTTGGATTATATATGACAAACACTGTATGGGCACTGCAATTTGCTTACCGTAATCAAATAGAGGTATGCTCTATAGTTATGGTGCTTTTACCTGTAGGAGTAGCGTATTTTGGAAGGTACATTCAGAACAGATTAAAAAGAGATGCAATAATTGCATACATTATACTTACGTTTTCCTGTGGATGTTACCAATCCTTTTTTGTTATGTATATGGAAGGAGCACTTCTTTTTTTCTTTTATTATTTAATTAAGTGCCGAGATAAAGAGATACCGGTTAAGAAGATTTGGAATGATATCTTTAGAGCATTTATATTTACAATTATTATTTTTGCTTCTTATTTATTGATAACCAAAATTACATATTTGATTTTGGGTATCAATACATTAAATTCATACACGAGTAATCAGCTTAATTGGACTAAACAATCATTAGCAAAGAGTGTATCTGTGATATGGGATTGTATAGTTCAAAAGTCGTTTGGCAATCAGGTATTCACAGCTATATATGGTATAGAATGTTTATGTTTGGATGTTTTAGCTGTTATTTGGATTCGGGAAAAAAAGCAATATCGTGTGACAATGATTTTATTAGTAGTTTTCCTTGAATTATGTCCGTATGCATTAATTATCGCTACAGCAACTGAAAATGTAGATAGAGCTTTGTTTGGCTATGGATTAGGAGTAGCAGCCCTTTCCTGGCTATGCCTGACCGGTATATATGAGTTACTTCCAAAAACAAATAAAAAAATACTGTATGAATGGATATGTTTAGCAAGTATAATATGTTTTGTGATGCCTCAAATGCAGCTTTCAACCAGATTGCTATGGACGGATGTGCGTGTACTGGAACGTGATTATGAGAAAATGTCTTTGATTTATGAAAAAGCCTTGAGTCTGGGAGCAAAAGAGGGGGATGCTATTTGCTTTACAGGGACAAAAGAGAATAGAAAAAATGATTCATTTTTAGAATATGAGGTTGTTGGAGTATCATATTTTGAAGCGGACCCTACATTAAATTTTAATGAGAGAATAATAGATGCGATGCAGGCATATGGATATATTTTCGTATATCCAAGTGAAGAGCAGGTCGAGATTGCTAATGAAAATCAGAAGGATATGCCATGTTGGCCACAAGAAGGCGGTATCAAGGTAAATGATGGATTAGTAATAGTTAAACTAGGAGATAATAATATTTTATCTAAAAAGCATGTTCAAAAATGATAAAAGTTGCGTTCTGGGTAAAAAATTACGGTTTTTTTTAAGCGGTGACTTTGATAGGCGATTGTTAACATTGGAATGAGGATTTTATGGACAAAAAGGAGAAATCAAAAGAATTATTTAAGAATTCTATGCTTTTGCTACTTATAGTTCTTTCGATATTATCTGTTAGATTAGTTATGTGGGTATTCCATAATTGGGGCAACCTGAAAATGGATGAATTTATTTATACAATGACTGCTTCAAAGCAGGGAACTAATACAACTATGATTGAGGGGGCGATTAAATATTGTGTGCCTTGGGGAATAGTTGCAGGTGTTTTGGCTGCTATATTAATAATATATCTACATAAAAGAGAGAATTATTATCGGATAAGGAGATGGACAGCCGTTATTTCGGTGATTGCAATAATTTGTTCTATTTCTCATTTTTTTATCAATATTGGGATTATTGATTATGTAAAAAATCAATTTATTGTAACGTCATTTATAGATGAAAATTATGTAGCTCCGGATTCTGTGGATATTGTTTTTCCCGAACAAAAGAAAAATTTAGTATATATTTATGTTGAGTCCATGGAGTCAACTTTCTCAAGTACAGAATTCGGTGGGGGAAAGAAAAAAAATGTTATACCTGAATTAACGGAATTGGGCCTTGAAAATGGAACTTTTTCAGGTAACAAGAATGAGTTGAACGGAGGATATGCTCTATATGGTGCGACATACACCATGGGGGGATTGTTTGCTCAGACTTCAGGACTACCGTTGGTTATAAGTAATGAAACTCTTACGCTGTCGGACGGATTTATTCCCGGAATAACAGTCTTGGGAGATATACTGGATAAAAATGGATACAAGAATGTTTTTTGTATTGGTACAGATGCAGCATTTGGTGAAAGAGGTACTTATTTTTCCACGCACGGTAATTACGAAATAATGGATTATGGCTATTCTATAGAAAAAGGTGAGATACCTGATGATTATTCCAGAGAATGGTGGGGATATGATGATAGTATTCTGTATGAAAATGCAAAAAAGCATTTAACAGAATTATCACAGCAGGATCATCCCTTTAATTTCACAATGTTAACAGTGGATACACACGCTGAGGATGGTTATATATGTGATTTGTGTGATGACGAATTTGACATAAAGTATTCGAATGCATTTGCATGTGCCAGCAGACAAGTGGTGGAATTTGTTGAGTGGATTAAGGATCAGCCATTTTATGACAATACAGTCATAGTTATTTCAGGCGATCATTGTACAATGGATTCTGACTATTGCGACGATGTTGATGGTGATTATGAAAGACGGGTATTTACTACATGGATTAATTCATCAGTATCAGAGCGAAACGATGAGCATAGAGAATACTGTACAATGGATTATTTCCCCACTACTTTAGCTGCAATGGGAGTCAGCATTGAGGGTGATAAATTAGGATTGGGAACAAACTTGTTTTCAAATGAGAAAACACTTGTTGAAATATACGGTAAAGAAGAATTGGATGAAAAGCTGGCACAGAAAACACAGTTTTTTGATGGTTATATTTCAGATGTCAAGACACATACAGTAAATGCCGAATATGATGATTCTATAGGTTCTGTAGTTATAACTATGGATGTGGATAATTATTTAGATTGGGAATATAAAGATGTTGTTGCTGAGCTATCATGTCCAAACTCTGATATAAGTACAAAAATCAGTATGGAACTTAAGAATGGGAAATACTATGCTGAAGTGCCATTGGACGACTTTGATTTTGAGCCTGCAGATTATCAGATAGATGTTTATTTTGTTCTTAATAGTAACTTATATAAATGGTATGCCAAAACAACAATATTGATTCAGGAGATAAATTATAAATCGCCGTTCAATATCAATTTGGATGAAAAAAACAAAATGGCTGAAATAAGTTACGCACCCCCTGAAAATGCATACTACAAGACTTATTATGTTCCTGTTTGGAGTGAAAAGGATGGGCAGGATGATTTGAAATGGTATAAATTAGAGAAAAATAATGACGGAATATGGACGACTTCTATAGATTTGTCACAACATGCAGAAAGTGGAGAAAGCCTGGTTATTCAGCTTTATGGTGGAGATGAAGCTGCAGAAGATATAATAAAGACCAGAAGGATAAAACTACCTGATGAAAAATAAATGAGAAGTCCTATAAAACTTATAAAGGATAGAGAATGAAAAAGTTACATGAAAAGCATTTTTTATGCTTGCTATTTGGATTATCAATAGCAATCATTTTGATAATAATAAGAGTAGCGGGCTTATGGGAGATGAGAATAAAAAGCAGGAATTTATCAGATTATACTGCTGCAGATCCTCAAAGCTTTGAGTATTCATTGGAAAAGAATGAGTTTGTCTTCAATAAGCAGGAGAATAAATATATTATTACTATCAGCGGATGGCTGGCTTTATATGGTAAGGATAATGCTCCGATAATGATTCAGACCATTATTCATAATGACAATGATATAGCTTATGAGCTACCAACAGAGGTTAGTAAAAGAGAAGATGTAAATGAAAAAATAGGTGATGGTTTTGACCACACGTGGTCCGGATTTTTTACGAAAGTTGCCTGTCCCGGGGATATTCATGTGGAAGAAGGAGACTATGAAGTTTCATTTCTTCTTACGGTGGATGGGACAGAATACCTGATTAATACAGAAGAGAGGATTACAAGTGGAGAATAAAATGTGTAATACTCAAAAAAAGAGATCCCTGGTACTGTTTCTTATAGTCAGTCTGGTATTTGGGGTGCTGACGACATTTATAACTCTCGGAGGAGATGATTTAGTCTATATTCATAGACCGGATTTATCGACTATTTATTCAAAATGGGTTTATGTTTATGATGCATATTTTACCTGGTCATCCAGAGTATTAATTAATTTTGTCTGGATGGTCCTTATTGATATGGGGAAGTATGCATGGGGATTATATTTTGCAATAAGCTTGTTTGTTTTTTTCTATTCTGCTTCAGTGTTGTTTAATCCAAATGACAATCCTTTGGTAAATGAGTTCATAATTGTTACTGTAATGACATTTCCCTTTATACTTATTTGTAGTGCAGGCTGGATTGCAACAACAACTTGTTATTTTGGGCCACTTGCAGCGGGAATGTTTTCCTTGATTCCTATATTTAGAATATATAGGGAAGGGAAAGTAAGAAAAAAGGAATTTGTATTAAGTGCCATCATGTTAATATATGCATCTAGTGATGAACAGATGATGATGGTATTGCTTTTATGTTACCTGGTAGCATTTATTTATTTCGTTGTAGTAAAAAAGCCAATATTAAGTGTGCTTTTTCAGCTGTTTCTGTGTTTTGCTAATTGCGCGATTGTTTTTTTGAGCCCGGGAAACTCAGTAAGGAAAATGGCAGAAATAAGAGATCACTTTCCGGATTATTTAATGATGGGCCTTGATGATAAGCTTGAGCTTGGTCTGTCAACTACACTTAAATGGCTTATAATGGATGGGCATATTTTTTTCATAGAGTTTACGCTGATTATTGCCATTCTCATTGTAGTAAAATATAAAGAGCCTTTATATAGAGTTTGGGGAACAGTTCCTGTTATTTTTACCGTTTTATATAGTGTAATGGATAACTCTGCTCTGAAACTCTTTGGAAGTATGAAATCTCTTAAGGAGGCAGTTCCGTTTCATGGTGATATAAATGCTACAAATGGGGGAAAAGGATTAGCAGTATTACAATTAACGGTAATGCTTATAATAGTTACAATCCTTTATTTTGATATTATTTTAATCTGTGATACTATTGAGGAATTGCTGATATGTTCTGTTCTTCTTATAGGAGGAACTGGTTCCAGAGTAATAATGGGATTCTCACCTACTATTTATGTATCGGGATTTAGGACATGCTCAATTATGATAGTGTGCTTTATTTTTGTTACTGTTTTCCTGGGATCCAAATTGTTGCCAATGGTGAAGGAAGATGCTGTGGTTGAAAGGTCTCTGAAATGGCTTTTCCCTGTTACTACAATACTTCTTATGCTCAACTATGCATCTTTGGTTTTTGGATACTTCGTATGATTTTATATAATAGTTCTGAAAGTGTGTTTAAATGAAAGTTTCAGTAGTTATACCGATTTATTATAATGAGGATAATCTCAAACCTTTATATAATGATATAAAAGAGAAATTCATAGATAAGATTGACTATAAATATGAGATTATCATGGTAAATGATGGATCAAAAGACAAAAGCTATGAAGTAATGAAGGAACTTGCATTACTTGATAACAATATTAAAATTATTAGTCTTTCCAGAAATTTTGGATCTCACGCAGCGTGTCTATGTGGCTTATCTCATGCAACAGGCGATTGTGCAATAATTAAAGCAGCTGATTTACAGGAACCGACAGAGCTGATGCTTGACATGGTTGAGAGCTGGAAAAGTGGAAATAATGTGGTACTTGCATGCAGGGAAGCAAGGGAAGAAAGTAAGAGCCAGGTAGGCTTTGCAAATCTGTACTACTGGCTGGTGAGAAAGACATCTCTTCCAAACATGCCACAAAATGGTTTTGATGTCTATCTTCTTGATAAAAAGGTTATTAAGGTACTGGAAAGCCTGGATGAAAAGAATAGCGCAATAACAGGACAGATACTCTGGAGCGGATTTAAAACAGGTATTGTGTATTATACAAGGAGAGCAAGAGAAATCGGAACAAGTAAATGGACTTTAAAAAAGAAAATAAGACTTGTTTCTGATACACTGTTCAGCTTTTCAACGGTTCCGATCAGATTACTGGAAATGGTTGGAGTTCTTTCTTTCTTCATTGGAATAATTTGGGCAATCGTTGTTTTTATTTCAAAGCTGGTGGGCAATATTTCAGTTAGCGGATTTACAACTTTGTTCATTTTTAATTTGCTTAGTTTTGGCATAACTATGACATCAATGGGGATTCTGGGAGAATATCTGTGGAGAACCTTTGACGCATCTAGAAAGCGTCCGCCCTATATTATTGAAGATTCCAATAATACGGAAGACGAATAAAAACCAATTTTAGTTAATAGTATAATTAGCAGGGGAAGTAATTTGAAATGAGTAATATTGCTGAGAATGTAATATTTGGTCAAAATGTTACTATAGGAAATAACGTAACAATAAAAGCAGGATGTATTCTTGAGGATAATATAGTCTTAGGTGATAATACATATATAGACTTTGGAACAATTATTCATAGTAATGTTGAAATTGGCGAGAATACAGTTATTGGTGCAAGATGTATTCTTGGAGAATATCTTGTAGATTTCTATGAAGATAGAATAAACAAAAACCATAAGCTTGAAATTGGCAAGAATTCTCTTATTCGAAGCGAAACTATTATTTACGGTGATAATAAAATAGGTGCTTACTTTCAAACAGGCCACCGTGTCACAATAAGAGAAAATTCCAAGATTGGAGAGCATGTCAGAATAGGCACTCTATCTGACATTCAGGGAAATTGTGAAATCCAGGATTATGTAAGTATGCATAGCAATGTGCATATTGGAATGAAAAGTGTTATTAAGAAATATGCTATGATTTTCCCTTATGTTGTGCTCACAAATGATCCTAATCCCCCTTCAGAGTCACTCATGGGAGTAACGATAGAAGAATTTGCAATTGTTGCAACAGGAACAGTGGTTTTGCCGGGTAAGACAATTGGTAACGGTGCTCTTGTAGGAGCCGGCTCAATTGTAACAAAGGATGTTGCAGCCGATTCGATAGCTGTCGGCAATCCTGCGAAGGATCATGGACCAACAGAAAAAATAAAGGATGCTATCACCGGAGAACAGGTATATCCATGGAGATATACATTTGATAGAGGAATGCCTTGGGAAGGGATTGGCTATAATCAGTGGATTGAAGGAAGAGAATAATAAAAGGAAGTAGTCTGTTAGGTATTAAAAACTCAAAAATGTTTAATGATTAGTTTGAATTATTGCAAAATGATGGTTTGATCATATTATGCTATTCTGAGGAAAGGGCTCTATGAAAAAAATATTTAGCGTTTTCTTTTTGAGTTTATGCATTTTCATTAATATACAATCTACAGTTTTTGCTGCAAACATACAAAATAATGTTAAGAGTATTAATCACAGAGGTTATAACGTCATAGCTCCAGAAAACACAATTCCTGCGTTTGAATTGTCGGCGAGAATGGGGTTTGACTATGTTGAAGCGGATATATCGTTCACAAAGGACGATATGCCTGTATTGCTGCATGATGAAACAATCAATAGGACTGCCAGGCTTCGGAATGGTAAGAGCGTTTCTAAGGGTAACATATATATTAGTGACATTACCTATGAGGAGGCTCTTAAATATGATTTTGGCATTTGGAAGAATCAGAAATATAAAGGAACTAAAATTCCTACTTTTGAGGAATTCTTACTATTTTGTAAAAGAAATAGAATTCATCCGTATATAGAGATTAAAGATAATGGAAAAGACTATATAAAACATATAAAAAGACTAGTCGATATGGTAAAACATATAGATCTTTGTACAGGAGTAACATGGATATCTTTTCATTATGAATATCTTGAATGTGTTAAAAAATTGGATTCCAAAGCAAGATTAGGGCTTTTGACAGCTTGTTTGCCTGGAACTGAGTTAAAAATTATTAAACAAGCTAATAGTTTGCAAACAGGCGAAAATGAGGTGTTCCTAGATATAATGCTATCATCAGTAAGTAATGCATTAATTACTCAATGCAAAAAAAATAACGTACCATTAGAAGTGTGGACTATTGCGAAGGCTGATGAAGTTGTTAAATTGAATCCATATATTTCCGGAATAACGACTAATCAAATTCACTATAATGATATTTATCCAAGATTACCTCAGCCAGAGTCAGAGCCTAGTGCGGCTTCGTTAAAAGGTTTTTATTCAGGATTACAAATAACTCAACCGGGAGATAAACTAAAAGTTAAATGGGAAAAAGCTGAACAAATTGCACGATATAAAGTATTTGTTGCATATTTGGGTGAAGAATTTGTTGATATCCCGGTGAAAACGACACATGGTAATACAGCAATAATAAAGAAAATAGATGGTGAAAAGTTTGATAATACAAGGACAATGAAGATTTATGTTGCTGCATATGATATGGAAAACAAACTTATCGGTAAAACTATTACAGCATATGTTGCAGGTAAAAGGAGTAGTAAGTATGCGAATCCTAAAAATCTAAAAGTCCGAAATAGTAGTATTTCACTTGCTGTTGGAGAATCTGTTAAAGTAGAAGCTGTTACCCAAAAGGATAATAACGAGCTAAAGTACATTTCGGATTCAAACGTACCGAAATACAGGTATGCTTCGACGGACTCATCAGTGATAAAAGTGGATAAGAATGGGAAGATATTTGCAAAAGCTGAAGGAACAGGTCTGGTATATGTTTATGCAAAAAATGGTCTTTCAAAAAAAATAAAAGTTAATGTATTTGAATAAATACCATAAATATATATTATTGTGACCCTGCCGGAAGGAAGAAAGTTTACAGTATAATAAAAGAGATTTTGATAATAGACGTATGGAGGTAAATAAGGGTGGAAAGAATAACGCCTAACAGGCTTGACAGAGGATTTTTTCAGTATCAGGAAGAATTTGAGAATAAAGCGATAGAAGTACTTCGCTCAGGATGGTATGTCCTTGGAAATGAAGTAAAAAGTTTTGAACAGGAATTTGCAGCTTATGTCGGTGCTAAACATTGTGTTGGCCTTGCCAGTGGATTGGATGCACTTTGGATAGCTTTTAGAATACTCGGAATAGGCGCCGGTGATGAAGTTATAGTTCAGGGCAATACATATATTGCAAGTGTAATGGGAATTACTATGAATGGTGCAACACCTGTATTTGTTGAGCCGGATGAGTATTTTAATATTGATGCATCAAAAATAGAAGAAAAGATAACAGATAAGACAAAAGCTGTTCTGGTTGTTCATTTATATGGTCAGGCTTCTAATATGGCTCCCATAGTAGAAACGTGTAAGAAGCATAATTTACGACTTGTTGAGGATTGTGCACAGTCTCACGGAGCAAAATATGATGGAAAAACAACAGGAACATTTGGAGATATAGGATGTTTTTCATTTTATCCTTCTAAAAATCTGGGAGCATTCGGCGATGCAGGTGCTATTGTAACTAATGATGACAAGATTGCTGAAGACACCAGAGTATTTAGAAATTATGGATCAGAAAAGAGATATTACAATAAAGTTGTTGGTGCAAATTCAAGACTTGATGAATTACAGGCTGGTCTTTTAAGAGTTCGCTTAAGTCATTTGGACGACCTGGCCGAAGAGAAGAGACTTATTTGCGAAAGATATTTAGCAGAGCTTAATAATGATAAAATCACTCTTCCCAAGATAAGAGAAGGCTCTACACACATTTGGCATCAGTTTGTAATTAAATCAGATTATAGAGATGAGCTGATTGATTATTTGGATAATAAGGGGATTGGAACTATAATTCATTATCCTATTCCGCCACATCTCTCAGAAGCTTATGCATATTTAGGACTGAAGAAGGGCGATTTACCAATAACAGAAAGATATGCAGAAACAGTTCTTTCGATTCCGCTTTACAATGGTATGACCAAGGAAGAACAGGATTATGTAATTAAATGCATTAATGAATTTTAACCTATTCAGACAAGGAGAAATGTTATGAATGTTGTGCAGATGGCACAAATGCTGGAATTTTCACAAAAAGGTGATGAGCGAGGACATTTGGTTATTGTAGAAGGAGCAGAGGATATTCCTTTCGAGATAAAGAGAATTTTTTATATCTACGGTTCAGATAAAGATGTTATTCGTGGACAGCATGCTAATAAGAGAAGCGAGTTTGTTTTAATCAATGTTGCAGGGACCAGTAAGGTAAAAGTTCGTGATGGCAAGGGAAATGAAGCAGTTTACTCTCTCAATAGACCACATACGGGAATTTATTTACCAAGAATGGTATGGAAAGATATGTTTGATTTTAGTGAGGACTCAGTACTTCTTTGTCTCTCAAGTGAACATTATGACCCCGAAGAATATATAAGAGATTATAATGAGTTCGTTAGTCTCGTAAACTAATGAGTATTTATCCGGAGCGCGAATTATAAAATTGATGTATTGTATGACACAGCAATGACATCTGAAATTTAGGAGCAGTATGATAGCAATTTTGATGTGTACTTATAATGGGGCACAATATTTAGCTGATCAGATTGAATCTATTCTGAATCAGTCAATAAAAGATTTTAAACTTTATATTTCAGATGATGGATCAACAGATAATACAATACAAATAATTGAAGAATATGAAAAAAAATACCCTTCACAGGTAAAACAGATATCACTTGATCAAAAACATAATGGTGCATGTATGCATTTTCTGAAGGCTTTAAAAAATAAAGAAATAATGAGTGCTGATTATGTTATGCTGTCTGATCAGGATGATATTTGGCATGCAAATAAGATTGAGGTGACTCTGTCTCAGATGAAACAGTTGGAAGACAAGAACGGTAAAGATAGACCGCTACTTGTATACTGTGATTCTGAATTGGTAAATGATGATGGGATAATTGTTGCTCCTTCATTTATGGGATTTGCAAATTACAATGCAAATAAGACGACATTTTCACACATATTGATTCAAAATACGGTAACAGGAGCCGCCTCTATGTTTAACAGAGCATTATGCGAATTGTTGGAGGAAACTCCTGATAAATGTATGATGCATGATCATTGGATTGCTCTTATAGCAACAGGGCTGGGAGATGTTTCTTATATAGATAAGCAGCTATATTCATACAGACAGCATGGAGATAATGTTTTAGGTGCCAATAAAGGTGGGATTTACGAGGAAGTAATAGGCTTTTGGGGTAAGAGAGAGGGTAAGCGCAAAAAGAGAGAAGAAGTTCGCAGACAGGTCAGGGAAAACTATCAAAGAATGATAGATCAGGCAGGAATTTTCAAAGAATTCTTTTTTGATGATCTTGATTTATCCAAACAAAAGACCATATCTGCATTTGTAAATATTTCTGAAAAGGGACCTTTTGCAAGAGTCTGGACATTACTAAAATATAATATTGTCTGTGATAACTGGTATAGAGTGATTGGTCAATGCTTGTTCTTTTTTAGAACTTCTTTTAGCTAAATAAAGATGCAGAGAAATATATGGAGAAAATAGAAAATAAAGTATCGGTCATAATACCAATATACAACGGAAGTATTTATATAGAGAATCTATTTGATCAGTTTGATCGCCAGACATATACAAGACTTGAAATCCTTTTTATTGATGATGGTTCTACCGATGGTTCTGACCAAATTATCAATAATATGATTTTAGGAAGAGAGATTTCTTCAAAGCAATATCGATTAATAATACAGCAAAACACCGGACAAGGTGGCGCTCGTAACCGCGGAATCGAAGAGGCAACGGGCGACTACCTTGTTTTTGTTGACCAGGATGACTATATTAAAGAGGACTATATAGAACAACTTCTTAAGAAAGCTACCCTTTCGGATTGTGATATTGTTATATCCGGATATGAACATGTGACAATTGGCGGTGAGGTCAAAGAGCATGTTGAACTTACAAACAGTGAGTGGTGTCGCTTTATGAATATTACCCCCTGGGGAAAAATCTATCGTACAGCATATGTTATAGAGAATAAAATAAGGTTTTTACCTGTACCTTTGGGAGAGGATATATACTTTAATATATTGTGTTATTCACTTGCAAAACAGATAGCTTTTACAGATTATGTTGGTTATCAGTGGGTTATAAATGAAAAATCAGTATCAAATACTGTTCACAAAGCTGTAAGTGAAGAGTCAAATGTTTTGAGATTATTTGAGGCACTTATAAATATGGATAGTGCAGAAAACTGGACTAAAGATGATCAGTACAGATATTTTATTTTAAAAACAGGAATATTCCATTTGTTGTATGCGGCAAAGGATACAACTGTGAAACGTCTTCTTGAATACAGAGATGAGATTTTTCAGTGGATGGATCATAATATACCGGGAATTGAGAAGAATGAATTGATTTCATATAATAAACCCGTAGGAGAACGGACGGGGGTCAGATATGCGGTATTTATATTTATGATTCTGAGGAGATTACGTTTAGATGGGATGTTTTTAAGATTTTTTCATTTTATGTAATTGATGATATATGTATAATGTGGATATTATACGTATAGAGATAGGCTATTACGATACAAGGAGATGTTTTGTCAGTAAATGTATTAATGTGTACATATAATGGGGAGAAATACCTTGGGGCACAGTTGGATTCAATTATTAATCAATCCTACAAGGATTTGGTTATATACGTAAGGGATGATGGGTCAACTGATAATACCGCAGAAATTATCAGAGGTTACGAAAAAGAATACCCGGGCAAGGTTGTATTTGTAAAAACAGAAGAGCATCTTGGGTATCCGGATTGCTTTTGGGACATTTTAAAGAAATGTCCTACTGCAGATTACTATGCTTTTAGTGATCAGGACGACGTATGGGAAACAAATAAAATAGAGCGGGCTGTTGAGTATATGGCATGCAAAGGTCGCTCGTTATCACTTTATATTCATGATTACGATAATTGCAATGGGAATCTGGAGTTGATAAGCCATCATGCTATAGGTGATATATCATTGCTAACTGATAGGAGTATACTATTTTATACGTATGCATCAGGATTTTGCATGGTTATAGATAATAATATGCGTGATATGCTTAATTCTTTAAGCTTGATTGGTAAAGCCATGTATCATGATGAAATATGTATATGGTTAGCGCATTTTTACGGAAAAACATTATATGATGATGCGACTCTTACTAAATATCGCAGGCATGAATCAACGGTTACTGAGTATGGAAATGGAATTATTAAACTTATATCCAACTGGTTAAGGCGTGAGATATTAGGCCGGGAATTTGGAGATAAATGCAAACGGATAAAACATTTTTTAGCGATAAAAGATGATGTTGAGAAATATATAGCAGCAGGTAAATACAGATTTGATACCTCAGATATAAAAAAATTTCCAGTTAAAACCTATAGAGAATGGTCACTATTGTCAGGTAATAACGATAGACTTGGCGGGTACCTGAAAAGACTGTTTTACCCACATAGATTGCGGCCTACTATAGGAGGGGAGCTTGCTCTGAGAATTCTTTTTTTGCTTAATCGCAACGAGGCAGATTGATCAGTATATTCATTTAGAGTGAGTTAATTTAGCTTCTTTATTGTGTGTGATATAATATACCATGCTATTTGGATTTTTATATTCGGAAAGGAATAATTATGACTAAGAAAGCATTGATTACAGGTGTAACCGGACAGGACGGATCATATCTTGCTGAGTTCTTATTGGAGAAAGGATATGAAGTGCATGGCGTGATTCGCCGTTCATCTGTTGATTATAGAGAGAGAATTGCACATCTTGAGGGTACAGAGAATTTTCATCTTCACTATGGTGATCTTGGGGATTCCATGAGTATTGTTGATGTTGTTAATAAAGTTAAGCCTGATGAAATATATAATTTGGCTGCTCAGAGTCATGTTCAGGTTTCGTTTGATTCGCCCGAATTTACGGCAGATGTTGATGCAGTAGGTGTTCTCAGAATTCTTGAGGCTGTTCGTTTGTGTGGGTTAGCAGATACTTGCAGAATATATCAGGCTTCAACTTCAGAGCTTTATGGAAAGGTTGAAGAGGTCCCCCAGAATGAGAATACACCGTTCCATCCTTATAGCCCTTATGCAGTTGCAAAGCAGTATGGTTTCTGGATCGTGAAGGAATACAGAGAAGCATATAATATGTTCTGTTGCTCGGGAATTTTGTTTAACCATGAATCAGAGCGAAGAGGTGAAACTTTTGTTACAAGAAAGATAACACTTGCAGCAGCTCGTATTGCTCAGGGAAAGCAGGAGAAGCTCTATCTTGGAAACCTGGATTCACTTAGGGATTGGGGATATGCGAAGGATTATGTAGAGTGTATGTGGCTTATCCTTCAGAATGACAAACCCGAGGATTTTGTTATTGCGACAGGTGTACAGCATTCTGTTCGTGAATTTGCTACACTCGCCTTCCATCATGCCGGAATAGAGATCGAATGGCAAGGAGAAGGGATCGATGAAAAGGGTATAGATAAAGCTACAGGAAAAGTAGTTGTTGAAGTAAGTCCTGATTTCTATCGCCCCACAGATGTAGTGAACCTTTGGGGAGACCCTGGTAAGGCGAAGAAACTGCTTGGGTGGAATCCTACAAAGACAAGTTTCGAAGAGCTTGTTGAGATTATGGTCAAGCATGATATGGAGAAAGTTGGCGTAGAGCGTGCCAGTGAGAGAATAAAGACCAACCTTGCAGAATATCTGGAAAAGGGTGTCGTGAAATAAGTTAGTTTGTTTTTTTATTCTGGGATCTATTAGGAGAATCAGGTGGACGTTGTAAAAAAGAAAAAACTATTGGGGTTTATAGCCATGATTATTTTCATGGCTTTTTCTCTTATAATGACATACGTTGCTCAGTTGGATTTGAGTTTTGAAAATTCTGTCAGGGATACTTGGAGATGGGCACATAAGAGTAATGTTGAATGGGAATTAGAGCTAAATGATAAAGCTACACATCTTGAAGAAGTTTTTCTATGCACGGTTCCCGGATTAGAGAGTGTATCAATATATGCAAAAAAAGCAGGGACAGGTGCTGATGCTAAAATCAGCATCTCTCTTTATGATGTTGAAACGGGAGAAATGGTTGGGAACAGGGTAAAATCTATTTCCGGAGTTTTTGAAGAGGAAGATTTCAGTGTTTTAAAAGTGAAGTTGCCAAGCGATATTGAGTCTAAGAATAGATATTTCAGGCTTGCAGTAGATGTAGAGAACATGAAAGACGGGTCTCTGTTTTTAAATGCTAATAAGAAGCAAGGCATAGTTGCATCTTTTAATAATAATGAACAGGATAAGACTAATGTTGTATATGCAATAAGATATGACAATGTTGGAATAATAAGACCGCTTTTTCTTATCTGGGGTGTATTTGTAGTTTTATTTGTTCTTTTTATTTATTTTTTTATTATTGTTAAAAGCTTCAATATAACAAAAATCTTTTTACCAATTACAATAATCTATGGGATTCTCATGTTAGTAGCAGTACCTGTAAATGGTGTGCCAGATGAAAGCTGGCATTTGGATACTGCTTACAAATATTCAAATTATATGATGGGTATAAGTAGTACCGGAAATAAAGACACAATTTATAAGAGACGTTGTGATGTGATTCTGACGGATATGCTTCCAAATGATATCGAAACAGGCTCCTACTATCAGATGATCACAGGACTAAAAGATAAAAGTGGTGATACATCTTTGCAGGAAGTATCCTATTTTGATTCAGGGAAACAGGTTTTGTTTCTTAATTTTATTCCTCAGGCTTTGGGACTTAGTATTGGCAGATTACTTGGATTATCATCTGTACTTACTTACCAATTGGCCAGGCTTTTGAATCTTTTGGTATATGCCTTGCTCGCATGGTCAGCGATAAAAATTATTCCATTTTTAAAAGAAATGCTTGCGATGACTACTCTTTTGCCAATAATGGTTCATCAGGCAGCATCTTTTTCATATGATGGCGTTCTTATGGGAATGATATTTTTGTTTATTGCTGTTTGTTTATATTTAATGGAGACAGAACAAGCTGACATAAAATGGTATATTCTTTGTGGACTCTTGGTGGTCTATTTATTACTTAATAAAGGAGCAGTATATTTACCTATTGCTTTGATTTTGTTTTTGATAAAGAGCCCCGGCTTTATGAATAAAATAAAAGCTAACAGAAAAATTCTGATGGTTGTTGCTATATGTACTTTTGTATTAATGGCGGTATTAGTAGTTATCAAGTTTTTGCCGATACTGAGCGGAATTGTAGTAGGAGCAGAATCCAATAATGGCCCCGAAGATACACTCAGTCTTATGCATGTTTTAAAGCATCCTATGCTTGTAGTTGCTCTTGTCTGGAACACGATTTTTGTTGAAAGTAATAAGTTGTTCCTGGGAACCTTTGGTGGAGTGCTCGGATGGAATAATGAAATTATTATAACCTTCCTTCCAATTTTGAATTGTATTGGACTTTTACTTTTATCAAACTGTACAGATAAGAAATTTATAACCATTAAACTAAAGAGAATATTTGTTTTAAGCGGAATACTGTCGATTACCCTTATTGCACTGGCTATGATTATTGCAGAAACAACGTATTCATCGACTTCAATATATGGTCTTCAGGGAAGATATTTTGTTCCACAGACCTTTTTGATAATTGTTGGTATTATGTCAGGCATGTTTGAGATAAAAAAAGAGAAGGCACCGGGAATTATGACTATGATGCTGACAGTTGATGCATTTATCATGCTTCAGCTATTTGCAAGTGTCATTGGATAATGGGAGATTACTGATTTGAGCAGAATTACAGTTGTTTGCTGTTATAATGATGTACAGCAATTTGAGAATCTAAAAAAGGAATTGGAGGCACAGTCTGAAAGTGCCAAACTGATAGGTATTAATAATACATCATCACGATTTGGCTCCTGTGCTGCAGCTTATAACAGTGTAATTAAGGATGTCTCTACTCCTTTTGTTATTTACTCACACCAGGATATTGTATTTGAAGATACAGATAACATTAAACAGCTTGCAGATTATCTTGAAAAGACTGGAATAGATGATATCCTCGGTGTTGCAGGGGTTCGTAGAAGTCCTAAGGCAACATATACAAATATATATCATGGAATCAGTAATAAGAGACCTGCGGGTAAACTGAAAATTGAAGGAATAGAAGAATGTGAGTCAGTTGATGAATGCTTATTTGGTGGTCATACTGATCATTTTAGAAAAGAGCCCTTTGATGAAGTTATTTGCAATAACTGGCATCTGTATGCCGTAGAACAGTGCATTCGGACTAAAGTCCAAGGTAACAAGGTATGGATGTGTGATGTTGCTTTGTATCATTGCTCTGATGGGGAGCACAATGATAAGCTTCACGAAAATTTTCTTGTGCTTTCTAAGGCTTATCATAAAAAGCTTGAATATATTGCGACACCTTGCTGCCGGGGCTGTACAGGACTTATTCGAAGAAATTGGGGGTATTTGAAGCGAAACAGAAAACTGGGTATATATAGCGACAGTAGATTGGTAAATGCTGCTTTCAAACGTATAGACAAACTTAGCAAAAGAAGCCAGCTTATTCATTACTGCCTTTACGGTAATTATATTTTTAAGTGAGAAACGAGCTTTGATATTGAAAGCTTATGATATAAAGCACTAAAAGTAATGGAGGAGTAATGATAAGGAAAGTTATTAAAATGATACTGCCTTACATTATTCGAGAAAGAATTCGTGGCGTATTATTCAGAGTAAGGTATTTGAGAATAAAAAGGAAAGAAGAGAACTTCAGAACTAATCCTGATGGAATAAACCTGATAGGGCATATTCGAGGAGATTATGGTCTGGGTGAGAGCTGCCGCCTGGTAGCAGAGACAATAAAAAACTCCGGGATACCATTTGTGGTTATTAACGTTTTTCAAAATAGGATTGCTACGGAAACAAATGATTCCTATAAAAAATATGAGTCAGAGAATCTGAAATATAACGTTAATCTGATACATTTAAATCCTAATGAACTTCCGGTTTCAATCAGAACAATGACTGGGGATACCTTTAACAACAGATATCAGGTCGGGTATTGGCTATGGGAACTTCCGGAATTCCCAAGGGAATGGAATTATGCTTTTGAAATGTTTGATGAGATATGGACCCCATCTGAATTTGTTTCAAATGCAATAAGAGCGGCTACAAACAAGCCGGTTTATACCGTGCCTTATGCTATGAGTGTACCAAAAACCGATGAGAAGTATGATAGGAAATACTTTGGCTTACCTGATGATAAATTTTTATATATTTTATCATATGATGGATTTAGCAATTCTGATCGAAAAAATCCCGAAGCTTCAATTATGGCTTATAAAGAAGCGTATCCCAAAGAGTTACCTGACATAGGACTTATAATCAAAGCTACGCATGCAGGGAATGCTGAACTGGAACATCTTAAGAATTTACTGTACGGCTATGAAAACATATATATTCTTACGGATAGTTATAGCAAAATCGAGTTTAACAGTCTTATCAAATGCGCAGATGTTCATATTTCACTTCATAGGTCTGAAGGTTTTGGACTTGTTATGGCAGAAGCGATGTTTCTGGGAACGCCTACCGTATCTACCAATTGGTCTGCTAATGCGGAATTCATGTCAGAAGATGCATGCTGCATGGTTCCGGTTAATATAATAGAGATTGAAAAGGAAACGCCACCCTATCATAAGGGTAATCACTGGGCTGATCCCGATATTCATATTGCTGCGCGATATATTAGAAAACTCCATGATGACAGAGAATTTTATAAATATAAAAAAGAAAAAGCAGCCACTTATATAAAAGAACGTATGTCGCCGGACCATGCTGCAGAAATTTTGAATGAAAGATTCAGATTCCTGACAAACAATGAATAGGTAATTTTTTTACAAAATAATAATAAATTCATTTCGGCCCACATGTTATAATATACGTGTTAGGACAACTTGTATTTTTCACGGGAAAGGAGCTTTTCTATGAAGTACGTATGCGGTACATGTGGTTATGTTTATGATGAGGCAGCAGGAGATCCGGATAACGGTATAGCACCCGGAACAAAATGGGATGATCTTCCGGCAGATTTTGTTTGTCCGTTATGCGGAGTTGGCAAAGAAGAATTTAAACCTGAATAAAAAATTTGAACCTTGGGTATGTGGTCTAAAAAGGCTGCATACCTTTTTTGTTGCATAAAAATAATAATTTTTCACAAATTGTATTCTTTTCGTGTAAAATGTAAACAACTATTTAATTGATAAGTGAAACGGAAAGGTGCATATGAAAAACACAAACGTATTAGTAGCGCAGTCAGGTGGGCCGACCTCTGCAATAAATGCAAGTCTTGCAGGGGTTCTGAGTGCAGTTTTAGGTTCTGAGAATTTTGACAAGTGCTTTGGGGCAGTAAACGGTATTCTTGGCGTTTTAGGAGAAAAGTACATTGAAATAAGTGAGATTGCGGAGAAAGACAAAGATTTTGTTGAAGTTTTGTCGCATACGCCTGCAATGTATCTTGGAAGCTGCAGATATAAGCTTCCGGATTATAAAGATGATGATTCTCAATACGTGTTTATTTTTTCTCAATTTGAAAAATTAAATATAGGTGCCTTTTTCTATATAGGTGGAAATGACAGTATGGATACTGTTTTAAAACTATCGGAATATGCAGAAAAGATAGGTTCAAAAGTTAGAATAATAGGTATTCCCAAAACAATTGATAATGATTTATGCGTAACCGACCATACTCCCGGATTTGGTTCTGCTGCGAAGTATATAGCAACTTCAGTGCTTGAGATAGCGCATGATACTTCGATATATCCGGTCAAATCGGTAACGATAATAGAAATAATGGGGCGCGATGCAGGCTGGCTTACAGCAGCTGCAAGCCTTGCCAGAAATAAGTATTCACAGGCTCCGCATCTGATATATTTGCCTGAAGCACCATTCGATAAAGAGAAATTCCTGGAAGATGTCAGAGGTGAACTTGATAAAAGAAATAATGTTATTGTAGCTGTGTCGGAAGGAATTCGTGACAAAAACGGAAACTATATTACAGCAAGCGAATCGGCAATAGATACATTTGGACATCAGCAGCTTTCCGGCGCAGGAAAGGCACTTGAGTTTTTGATCAAAGAAAAAGTAGAAGTTAAGGTCAGATCTGTAGAGGTCAACATATTGCAGCGTTGCGCAGCTCATGTTGCAAGTAAGACTGATTTAGATGAATCCTTTTCACAGGGTGAAAAGGCGGTGGAGTTTGCAGAAGCAGAGAAGACCGGATGCATGGTGGTTCTGAAAAGAAAAAGCAATTCGCCATATGAAGTAGAGTACAGCTATGAAAAGATAAAAAATATTGCCAACGAGGTAAAAGCAATACCCCGTAACTGGATAAACAAAGCAGGAAATGACATAGAGCCTGAACTCACAGAGTATTTAAAGCCGCTTATTCAGGGAGAAGTTATGATAAAATACGCTGACGGTCTTCCGTTATATGCAGATATTATTGGATAGATATGTTTCACAGGCTTTAATAATTCTGTATAATGTGTAAGTGCAGGATAACACTAAATTATATGGAATGATTAAGATGAGTTTGATATTAAAAAGAAAATTCAGAATACTAATATGCTTTTTTATTGCATATTTATGTCTGGTTGCATTCAGTCTTGCTGCTACAAACAGGGCACCTGTGAGGAATAATGAGAGCCTGATATTGACAGATTTTGCTTCCGGACAGGAAATAGAAGATATTCCATACGGAAATCATAGTTTTAGAATGACTATTGCCGGAAGTGATGTAATACATGCGCCTGTAAATCTTATGTCCGGGGAGAGCTTTCATGTTAAGTTCAGGGCAAGGCTGGAAGGTGTTTCTGAGGCTGAAGTGGTTTCAAACCTTTCATCCGGAGAGTATGATATTCCTATTTGCTTTTTTTCGGCAGAGTTGGTCGAGGGAGATAATGAGATTGAGGGAGATCTGTTTTTTGATGGAGTTGCTCATCCTCCTGTTGCAGAGATAAATATATATACGACGACTCCGGGAGCAGAAATAACGATAACAAAGCCTAAATTCATAAGAACTGAGAGCGTAAGGATTGGTTATCTTGCATACACAGCTCTGACTCTGGCGTTTGTTTTTCTGGTACTGGGATGCATAATGCTTTTTCTGGACAGGAAACAGGCGGCTAGGGAACTTCGTGGTTAAATATGAGGTGAAAAAAGTTCCGAAACTTGTGATTTTATTAAAAACAGATATAATAGCAGTTATACGCAACAGATAAGTAAGTGAATAATATTGCGTTAAGAAAAGGAAAATAATATGTGCGGAATAGTTGGATATGTAGGAAAAAAGCAGGCAGCACCTATTTTGTTGGATGGGCTTTCCAAGCTTGAATACCGTGGATATGATTCTGCGGGATTGGCTGTCAGAGGCCTTGATGGAAAAGTGAAAGTTGTAAAGGCTAAAGGGCGTTTGAAGGTCCTTTCAGAGAAGACAAATGACGGTACATCTCTTGATGGTACTATCGGTATTGGACATACAAGATGGGCTACTCACGGTGAACCTTCTGAGATAAATGCGCATCCTCATGTTTCTGCTAACGAATTCGAGCATGGTGCTAATGTTGAAGAAGCCAATGTTGTTGGCGTTCACAATGGTATTATTGAAAACTATCAGGAGCTTAAAGAAAAGCTTTTGCGTCATGACTACGAGTTTTATTCACAAACAGATACTGAGGTGGTAGTTAAGCTTGTTGATTACTACTATAAAAAATACAATATCGGACCTATAGACGCTATTGCAAAAACTATGGTTCGTGTGCGTGGGTCTTATGCACTTGCCCTTATGTTTAAGGATTATCCTGATGAGGTCTGGGTGGCACGTAAGGATTCACCTATGGTTATCGGGGTACAGGATGGAGCAACCTATGTTGCATCTGATGTTCCTGCAATTCTTAAATATACAAGGAACGTATATTACATCGGCAATCAGGAGATGGCATGCCTTAGACAGGGAGAGGCTCACTTCTATAACCTTGACGGTGATGAAATTCAGAAAGAAAAGGTCGAGATTAAATGGGATGCCGAGGCAGCAGAAAAAGGCGGCTATGAGCATTTCATGATGAAGGAAATCCATGAACAGCCAAGAGCTGTTGAGGATACTCTTAATGCTGTTATTAAAAAAGACAAGATTGACCTCTCTGAATGTGAAATAAGTGATGAGAAAATAAAATCACTCAGACAGATTTATATAGTTGCCTGTGGTTCAGCATGGCATGTTGGAATGGCAGCTCAGTATGTGCTTGAAGACCTTACCAGAATTCCGGTACGTGTCGAACTTGCATCGGAATTCAGATACAGAAAACCTTTACTGGATAAAGATGACCTTGTAATTATCATTTCACAATCCGGAGAAACAGCGGATTCGCTTGCTGCCCTTCGCGAGGCTAAGAGCCATGGGGTTGCTACTTTGGGAATAGTGAATGTAATCGGTTCATCAATTGCAAGAGAAGCCGATCATGTTCTTTACACTCTGGCAGGTCCGGAAATTGCAGTTGCCACAACCAAAGCTTACAGTACTCAGCTTGTTGCATGCTATGCTCTTGCTGTTCACTTCGGACATGTAAGGGAGCTAATAGATGATGAGAAATACGCATACTACATTTCAGAGATGAGGACAATCCCTGAGAAGATTCAGAAGGTTCTTGATGATAAAGAAAGACTTCAGTGGTTCGCGGCTAAATATTCAAATGCCAAGGATGTATTCTTTGTTGGTCGTGGAATAGACTATGCAGCTTCACTTGAAGGCAGTCTTAAGATGAAGGAAATTTCCTACATCCATTCGGAAGCGTATGCTGCAGGTGAGTTAAAGCACGGAACCATCAGCCTCATAGAGGATGGCATCCTTGTAATCGGTGTTCTTACTCAGAATGACCTTTATGAGAAAACCGTCAGCAACATGGTTGAGTGTAAGGCAAGAGGTGCATACCTCATGGGTCTTACCACCTATGGCCATTATGAGATAGAGGATACTGTGGACTTTGCAGCGTATGTACCCAGGATAGATGAGCATTTTGCAGCATCACTTGCTGTGATCCCGCTCCAGCTCCTTGGCTATTACATCAGCGTTGCCAAGGGCCTTGATGTAGACAAGCCCCGCAACCTCGCTAAGAGTGTTACAGTAGAATGATTTAAGACTTCCGATGGAAGCACAGAAAAACACAGTCTTCCAATGAAAGAGCAGAAAAATAAAGGTCTCCAAATGGAAGAGCAGAAAAATACAATATTCTAATGGAAGCGTAGAAAAACTAAAAGGCTTCCCCCCTGTGGGGGAAGGTGTCACCGCAGGTGACGGATGAGGGAAATAGAATGGAGCACAATGAACATTATTTTGTTATCAGGCGGTTCAGGTCAGCGCTTATGGCCTCTTTCAAATGATGTCAGATCAAAACAGTTTATAAAAATCTTTAAGGATAAGGATGGAGAATATGAGTCCATGGTCCAGAGGGTTTATCGCCAGATAAGAGAGATTGATTCTGATGCAAATGTAACAATTGCAACCAGTAAGACTCAGGTTTCAGCCATACATAATCAGCTTGGAGAGGATGTTGGAATTTCTATTGAGCCCTGCAGGAGGGATACATTTCCTGCGATAGCGCTTGCCAGCGCATATCTGAAAGATGTGCAGAATGTAAGCCCGGATGAGGCGGTTGTTGTATGCCCTGTTGATCCTTATGTGGAAAAAGATTATTTTATGGCACTCGAGAAGCTCTCGGAGCTTGCTCAAAATGGTGATGCGAATCTGACGCTTATGGGAATTGATCCGACTTACCCTTCTGAGAAATACGGATACATTATTCCAGAGGATAAGGCAGAGGTATCAAAGGTAGTATCATTTAAGGAAAAGCCGGACGTTGCGACTGCAAAGGATTACATTTCCAAAGGTGCCCTTTGGAATGGCGGTATTTTTGCATATAAGCTTTCATATCTTCTTAATAAGGCACATGAACTTATTGATTTTTCTGATTACAATGATCTTTTTGAAAAATATGAGACGCTTGAAAAGATTTCCTTTGACTATGCAGTGGTAGAAAAGGAATCTAATATAAGCGTGATACGTTTTGGCGGACTTTGGAAGGATCTTGGAACCTGGAACACTCTTACTGAAGCAATGGAAGAAAACGTGATCGGGGATGCACTTTTAAATGATAAATGCGAAGATGTTCACGTGATAAATGATCTGAATATTCCGATAATAGCCATGGGAATTAAAAATGCTGTGATAGCAGCATCTCCTGAGGGAATTCTTGTATCAGATAAAGAACAGAGCTCTTACATAAAGCCTTTTGTTGAGAAAATAGAGCAGCCGATCATGTTTGCAGAAAAATCCTGGGGAAGCTACAGAGTTCTCGATGCTGAAAAAGACTCTCTTACCATCAAGGTTACCTTAAATCCCGGACATTCAATGAACTATCATAGTCACGAGAGACGAGATGAGGTTTGGAGCATAGTAAGAGGCGTAGGCAGAACAATTATTGACGGCGAAGAAAAAACTGTTCGTCCTGGAGATGTAGTAAACATGAAAGCCGGTTCAAAGCATACAGTAATAAATGATAGTGATGAAGAACTACAGATCATAGAAGTTCAGCTGGGAAGAGATATAACAGTTGAAGATAAGGTAAAACACGAATTGTGATAAAAATTTAAGGAGCATTCCGAAGAGGAGATGCTCCTTAGTTTTTGTCTTGTTTATCAGAAAATTAAAAACAAAGAATTATGAACGGAGTCGGAGGGATTCGAACCCTCGTGCCCAAAAAGGACAAACGCATTTCGAGTGCGCCTCATTACGACCACTTTGATACGACTCCTTACAATACATGCTATACTCATGCATGCTTTTTTATTATACGAGCCATGTTTTCTTAAGTCAATAAACTATTGTTGATGAGGACTTAATTGAGTATAATTAGATGATTGGAGTATGAAAAAGCCCGGCGGATTTTTTGAAACGATATTTTTATAGAGTAACTTCGATAGTATATATTCGCTTGGCGAATGGGGTTATTAATGGCATACGTAGCTTTATATAGAAAATTCAGACCTCCTGTCTTTGATGACGTCAAAGGACAGGATCATATAGTGACTACGCTAAAGAATCAGATAAAATCAGACAGAATCGGTCATGCGTACCTGTTTTGCGGAACTCGCGGAACCGGCAAGACATCAGTTGCCAAGATTCTGGCAAGAGCAGTTAATTGCGAGAATCCACAAGATGGAAGCCCTTGCGGTGAATGTCCGACTTGCAAGGCAATAGAGTCCGGTGCTGCAATGGGGAATGTTATCGAGATTGATGCTGCATCCAATAACGGCGTAGACAACATCCGAGAGATTATTGACGAGATCTCATATTCACCGACTGTTGGAAAATATAAGGTATATATTATAGACGAGGTTCATATGCTCTCAACGGGAGCTTTTAATGCACTGTTGAAAAGTCTTGAGGAGCCTCCGTCTTATGTTATTTTTATCTTGGCAACTACAGAGGTTCAGAAGATTCCGATAACGATTCTGTCCAGATGTCAGAGATATGATTTCCACAGAATTACGATTGATACAATTGCCGACAGACTTAGGGAGGTAGTTACCAAAGAAGGCATTCAGGTTGAAGAAAAAGCCCTTCGCTATGTTGCCAAGGCAGCAGACGGCTCTATGAGGGACTCTCTGAGTCTTCTTGATCAGTGTATTGCATTTAATTACGGCGAAGAACTTACTTATGACAGAGTACTTGGAGTTCTTGGGGCAGTTGACACCGAGATATTCGGCAGGCTCTTTTCGCATTTGATAAAGCAGGACGTTACAGGAGCACTGAATCTATTGTCTGAAATAGTAATCCAGGGACGTGAACTGTCGCAGTTTGTGAACGATTTTATCTGGTACCTGAGAAATCTTATGCTTGTAAGCACATCCGACAATATGGAGGATGCAGTGGATATGTCCACTGACAATCTTAAAATTTTGAAGGAACTTGCTAAAGAATCTGACGTAGAAACAATAATGAGATATATCAGAGTGTTCTCGGAACTTTCACAGAGCTTGCGATATGCACCCCAGAAACGTATCCTGATAGAGGTTGCTCTTATAAGACTCTGCAAACCTCAGATGGAGGAGGGAAGTGATGCGCTTCTTGACAGAATAAGAATTCTGGAAGATAAAAGTAAAGAGCTTGACGGAGTCATAGGAGGCATTAAAAGTGGCCAAATAACTGTTGGTGCAGCAGGCACAACTGCCGGAAATACAACTGGTGATATTCAGGGAAAAGATGCCGGACCTGCAAAAGCTAAAGTCCTTGAAAGTGCAGTTGCCGAGGATGTAAAAAAAGTAGTGAACAATTGGGGAAGAATTCTTGTGAAAATGGGAATGCCCATGCGCGTCTACATGGAAAAAGCTATCCTTAGTCAGGGAAATGACAATAAGCTTTTTATTGTGCTTGATAATAAGGAACGGGTTCTTAAGTATAATGAAGATCCGGGTAAAAGTGAACTTTCGGCTGTGCTTGATGAAGCAATTGGTAAACACATAGATTTTGAGATGCGTTATGCTGATAATGAAAGGCCGGTTGAAGAACAATATGTAAGTCTTAACAATATCCAATTTGATATAGTGGTTGAGGAAGAAGAGGAGATGCCGGAACTGCCTTTGGAGCTACAAACAAAAGATACAGAGGTAAGTGAAGTAGATGCAACTGAAACTGAAAACCATGAAAATTCCGAAATTTATGACGGTGAGTCTGACGCTTTGGAAATTGAGAATTCCGGAGGTGATATAATTACCGGATTCGATGATGATTATGAGATGCAGGAAGCCATGGATGCAGCTTATGAGGCTAGCAGGATGGCAGCAGAATATGATGAGGGTAATATACCCGAAGATGCATATAACGACCAACAGGCCATGGATGAAGAAAACGCCTTCGAAGAGAAGGACCATGATGAAGATTAAAACAGACAGGAGGATTTAATAAATGGCAAAAAGAGGTGGATTCCCGGGAGGTATGCCGGGTAACATGAATAATTTAATGAAGCAGGCACAGCGTATGCAGCGCCAGATGGAAGAAAGTCAGAAAGAACTGGAGACCAAGGAATTTAAAGCAAGTGCAGGAGGCGGAGCTGTAGAAGCCGTTGTTACGGGAGGCAAGAAGCTCCAGTCGATAACAATTGCTCAGGATGCAGTTGATCCCGATGATGTAGAGATGCTTCAGGATATGATAGTTGCAGCTGTTAATGAGGCTATGGACCTTGCGGAAAAAGCACAGGGTGACATTATGGGTAAGATGACAGGCGGCCTTGGAGGTCTCGGAGGACTTTCATTTTAATGGATCTTTACAGCGGACATATTAACAGACTGATCGAAGAGCTTTCTTCTCTTCCGGGTATTGGAGGTAAGTCGGCTCAGAGACTGGCTTTTTATATAATTGGACTTCCCAAGGACAGAGTTCAGAGATTAGCTAAATCTTTGACAGATGCAAGGGAAAATGTTCACTATTGCAGCAAATGTTGTACGCTTACTGATGATGAAGTCTGTCCAATCTGTGCCAATGAAAAGAGAGACCACAGAACCATAATGGTGGTTGAAAATACAAGAGATCTTGCGGCATACGAGAAGACAGGAAAGTATGATGGAGTATACCATGTTCTTCATGGAGCAATATCTCCCATGCTTGGGATCGGACCGGGAGATATAAAACTCAAGGAACTTGTTCAGAGGCTTCAGACTGAAACGGTAGATGAGGTTATTATAGCGACCAACTCAAGTCTTGAGGGTGAAACGACAGGTATGTATATCAGTAAACTGATTAAGCCTACAGGCATTAAAGTAACAAGAATAGCGAGTGGTGTTCCGGTCGGAGGAGACCTGGAGTACATAGATGAAGTCACACTGCTTCGCGCATTGGAAGGCAGAACGGAACTTTAAATATTCTGCTACATTCCAAGAATGCTAAGCATGGCCCGGTGATGGTACCGGAAACACAGATGTTGTGAGTTATCTATAAATAAGAGTATACAGATGAGATAGTGCCAAATAGTTTATGAAAACTTTGTACTAACCTAAGGAATCCACCAAAAGAGGGACCCCCCTTAGGCCGAAAAAGCGGAGGTATAAAAATGAGTGTGAAGAGAGAATTTTTGGGAGAAACAAAAGAAGGAGCACCAATTTACGGTTATCATATGACAAACTCTCAGGGTATGGAGGTTTGTCTTATGAACTATGGCGCAGCCATCAGAAATATTTTTGTTAAGGATAAGTATGGCGAGAAGAGAGATGTTGTACTTGGCTTTGATGATCCTGAAAAATATTTTGACAACCCTTGCTTTATAGGTGTGGTAGTAGGTCCTGTTGCAAACAGAGTTGGCGGTGCAAGCTACGAAATTGACGGAAAGAAATTCAATATGGCTGTGAATGATGGTCCAAACAACCTGCACAGTGATTTTGATAACGGTTTTCATAAGAGAGTATGGGAAGCGGATGAGACTGAAGACAGTGTTATATTTACCTTAAAATCAGAAGACGGAGATCTTGGTTTTTCAGGAAACAGAGTATTTACTGTTACTTATACACTTTCTGAGGATAACTCATTATCGCTTCATTATCATGCTGTAAGTGATGCAAAAACAATGATAAATGTGACAAATCATTGTTACTTCAATCTTCGTGGTCAGGGGACTGGCTCTATCAGTGATCATATTGCACAGTTCAATTCATCCGCTACTACAGTTGTGGGAGCAGGTCTTATTCCTACCGGTGAAATTGCAGATGTTGAAGGTACTCCATTTGATTTTAGAAATGAAAAAGGGATCGGTCTTGAAATTGATGCGGATAATGAACAGTTAAAGCTTGGCAGTGGCTACGATCATAACTTTATTATTGATGGTGCTGACGGAACAAGAAGAACATTTGCTACCGTAAAGTGTCCTGAATCCGGAATTACAATGCAGTGTGATACTACTCTTCCGGCATTCCAATTTTATGCCGGCAATTTCCTTGATGCTGAAGGTGGTAAGGGAGGAGCAGACTATAAAGCAAGAGAAGGTTTCTGCCTTGAGACACAGATATATCCTGATGCCATACATCATGCAGGATTCCCGGATGCGGTATTTGGGCCGGAACGTGAATATGATTCAATAACGGTATATCGATTTATTTAAGTATTATTATTTTGGAAAAGAGTTATAAATGGCAGAAGTCAAAGATTTCACCAAATATATAAAAAAATTACAAAGGAATAATTCTACCGGTGATGACAGGGATGATGATCCATTCGCTGCGTTAAATGGCGATTATGACTGGGACGAAGAAGATGATCTTCCGGATGTAAGCAGTGAAGATTACGAAAGCTCAGGTCCATCCTACCGGGAACGTATCAGAAAGCATAGGATTGCAGTCTTTATAAGGACAATCGTTGTTCTGGTAATTACCGTATTTGTAGTTGTTGCGGTATATGTCAGCTGGAGAGATAAACATTTTACTGAAAGCTCCATAATTTCAACGGTAAGGATCACGGATGCGCAAGGTGCCAAAGCTATCAACCTGGGTGGCCATATTCTGACATATAGTAAAGATGGTGCCAGTTGTTTGGATGGATCCGGTCAGCAGCTTTGGAATCAGACATATCAGATGCAAAATCCTACAGTACATACATGCAAAGATGTTGTGGCTATAGGAGACTACAACGGCCACAACATTTACGTGGCTAATACAAGTGGAGCTTTGGGGGAAATAGACACCAATCTGCCCATCAGAGACTTTTGCGTGGCTTCTCAGGGTGTTGTTGCGGCAGTTCTTGATGATAAGAACGTTACATGGATTTACCTTTTTGATGCTTCGGGGAATACTCTTGCAAGCTTTAAGACAACCATGCAGGATAGCGGATATCCGGTGGATATTGCAATATCACCCAGTGGTGAACTGGTCTGTGTTTCATATCTTAAGGCAGACAGCGGACAGTTGAAAACGAGTGTTGCATTCTTTAACTTTGGTGCGGTAGGTCAGAATCTTGCTGACAATTATGCAAGTGGTTACGACTATCCAAATGTTGTTGTGCCTTATGTACAGTTCATGAATGATTCGAAGACTTTTGCAGTGGCGGATGACAGAATTATGTTTTTCTCAGGTAAGGAGGTTCCGACAAGTCAGACAGAAAGCCTTACGGGAGAGGAAGAAATACGATCTGTTTTCTTTAATGATTCACATGTTGGTGTTGTGTTTGTGAATAATACAGAAGAGGGTGCATACAGACTTCAGATATATGATGAAACAGGTAATCTTGAAACTACCATTTTTTTCGATACTGAGTATGCAGATGTTTTATTTGAAAGTGGACAGATTCTTGTTTATGGTGATGGAGAATATATACTTTATGATATGAAGGGGAATGAAAAATTCAGAGGAAGTTTTGATCGTGCTGTAAAAGTAATGATTCCTACAAATGTCAGAAGTAAATTCATTTTGGTTACCGAGAATTCGATTGATACTCTTGAACTCAAATAATCTGAAAGTTTTATTAAGTTACTATATTAATATGGTGAAAGTTTTATTAAATTACTATATTAATATAGTGAAAGTTTTATAAATAATATTTGGTTTAAAAAAGTAACGTAATATATGACGAATGTATTCTGAAAATATAAGGTTGTGAATTATGGATGTTATGACATTTATTTCAATGCCGCAGGTGATAGTATCACTTGCGGTTTTAATTGTATTATTATGGCGAATTGCTTATGGCTATAAATACGGACTTGTTAACGAACTTATTGAAATTGCCGGACTTGCAGTAGGATTTGTGATTTTTAATCTCTCTGCAGGCTCGATTGGAAAAATTCTGCACGGAGAAAATCTGCATATTATTAAGACGGTTGTTCAGATTGCAATTGTTGTTGCAATATACAGAATAATACAGGGCATCGCAAAAGGAACTAAAGGTTCAGGTAAAATTCCGATTCTGAGTAAGACCAATAAGTTCCTTGGGGCGTGTTTTGGCGTATTGGAAACATACATGTGGGTTATGTTGATCCAGTATATAATAGGCTATAGGATTGATTCAGCAATTTCTTTTACAATTTTTGAAATTATTGGTTGCATTGCTGTGTAAGTAATGCTATAATCAATTTCGCTCACTTCGAGAGAGTAATATCTGAGAGCTGATAACTGATCGATAAAAACTTTCGAAAAAAGCAAAAAAAGTTCTTGACAGAAAGCACACGACATGATATCCTATCAGAGTTGCGGCTGACAAGCCAAGCGATACAAACAGCACATTGACAATGAAATAGTAATGCAACCCTGAAAATTCCAAAAAAGAATATTCAGAGAACAAAACAAACCTAACAAGGTAAAAACGGACAGAACAAAAGCCAAGCTTAAGTTCTGGTCAGACGAACGAGATCAGGAGAGATCCTGATAGAACATTTAAACGTGAGAGTTCGATCCTGGCTCAGGATGAACGCTGGCGGCGTGCCTAACACATGCAAGTCGAACGGAGAATATACGCTTCCGAGACTTCGGTCAAAGATTGTATATTCTTAGTGGCGGACGGGTGAGTAACGCGTGGGCAACCTGCCTCGTACCGGGGGATAACAGTTGGAAACGACTGTTAATACCGCATAAGCGCACGGTGTCGCATGACACAGTGTGAAAAACTCCGGTGGTACGAGATGGGCCCGCGTCAGATTAGCCAGTTGGTGGGGTAACGGCCTACCAAAGCAACGATCTGTAGCCGGACTGAGAGGTCGGACGGCCACATTGGGACTGAGACACGGCCCAAACTCCTACGGGAGGCAGCAGTGGGGGATATTGCACAATGGGCGAAAGCCTGATGCAGCGACGCCGCGTGAGTGAAGAAGTATCTCGGTATGTAAAGCTCTATCAGCAGGGAAGAAAGACCCTTCGGGGAGATGACGGTACCTGACTAAGAAGCCCCGGCTAACTACGTGCCAGCAGCCGCGGTAATACGTAGGGGGCAAGCGTTATCCGGATTTACTGGGTGTAAAGGGAGCGCAGACGGTGATGCAAGTCTGAAGTGAAACCCCACGGCTCAACCGTGGGCTTGCTTTGGAAACTGTATGACTAGAGTACTGGAGAGGTAAGCGGAATTCCTAGTGTAGCGGTGAAATGCGTAGATATTAGGAGGAACATCGGTGGCGAAGGCGGCTTACTGGACAGCAACTGACGTTGAGGCTCGAAGGCGTGGGGAGCAAACAGGATTAGATACCCTGGTAGTCCACGCGGTAAACGATGAATACTAGGTGTTGGGGGACGAAGTCCTTCAGTGCCGGCGCAAACGCATTAAGTATT
This sequence comes from Butyrivibrio sp. AE3004, assembly GCF_000703165.1. NCBI lineage: Bacteria > Bacillati > Bacillota > Clostridia > Lachnospirales > Lachnospiraceae > Butyrivibrio > Butyrivibrio sp. AE3004. The sequence goes on along the minus strand of NZ_JNLQ01000002.1, from coordinate 3,066,559 downwards.
CCACCTGGGGAGTACGTTCGCAAGAATGAAACTCAAAGGAATTGACGGGGACCCGCACAAGCGGTGGAGCATGTGGTTTAATTCGAAGCAACGCGAAGAACCTTACCAGATCTTGAGATCCTGCTGAATACAGAGTAATGTCTGTAGGCCTTCGGGACAGTAGAGACAGGTGGTGCATGGTTGTCGTCAGCTCGTGTCGTGAGATGTTGGGTTAAGTCCCGCAACGAGCGCAACCCTTGTCCATAGTAGCCAGCAGTAAGATGGGAACTCTATGGAGACTGCCAGGGATAACCTGGAGGAAGGTGGGGATGACGTCAAATCATCATGCCCCTTATGATCTGGGCGACACACGTGCTACAATGTCGTAACAAAGAGAAGCGAACCCGCGAGGGGGAGCAAATCCCAAAAATAACGACCCAGTTCGGACTGTAGGCTGCAACCCGCCTGCACGAAGCTGGAATCGCTAGTAATCGCAGATCAGCATGCTGCGGTGAATACGTTCCCGGGTCTTGTACACACCGCCCGTCACACCATGGGAGTCGGAAATGCCCGAAGCCGGTGACCTAACCGCAAGGAAGGAGCCGTCGAAGGCAGGTCGGATGACTGGGGTGAAGTCGTAACAAGGTAGCCGTAGGAGAACCTGCGGCTGGATCACCTCCTTTCTAAGGAAGAGGAAGAAGTAGGGAGTTGCATTACTGTTTTGTTGCCGGTGGCAACAGAAAAATTCCGGTGGCGATGCGAAAAGGGGAAACACCCGTACCCATCCCGAACACGACGGTTAAGACCTTATCGGCCGAAAGTACTATGCTGGAGACGGCATGGGAGGATAGGTGGCTGCCGGATTTAAAAAAGAAAAAGGGCTTATAGCTCAGCCGGTTAGAGCGCACGCCTGATAAGCGTGAGGTCGGTGGTTCGAGTCCACTTAAGCCCATTACCTAATAAAATAGGTAGACTGGGGGTGTAGCTCAGTTGGGAGAGCACCTGCCTTGCAAGCAGGGGGTCATGAGTTCGAATCTCACCATCTCCACTCAGTCTGAAAAGACTGATAACCGTACCTTGAAAACCGAATACTGAAGAAAACATTTTAATCAGAGAATCCGATTAAAAGACATCGAACGGATCTGCGATCATATGATCAGGATCCGAGATCCAGAAAAAACAATGTAGCAATACATAAACGAGCATATATCGATAACGCTATATCAGATATATGCGGGAACGTGGTTATTAAATGGACCAAAAGTTCTATATAGCTGGTCAAGCTATGTAGGGCGCAGGGCGGATGCCTTGGCACTAAGAGCCGAAGAAAGACGTGATAAGCTGCGAAAAGCTGCGGGGAGTGGCAAATACACTGAGAGCCGCAGATATCTGAATGGGGCAACCCGGCAGGAAGAACTCCTGTCACTGCATGCTGAATACATAGGCATGTGGAGGGAACCCGGTGAACTGAAACATCTAAGTAGCCGGAGGAAGAGAAAACAACCGTGATTCCGTAAGTAGCGGCGAGCGAACGCGGAAGAGCCCAAACCGGGTGCTTGCACCCGGGGTTCGGACTGAATGATCGATGGAGGACGATAGCAGAAAGGTCCTGGAAAGACCTGCCAGAGAGGGTGAGAGCCCCGTAAGCGAAATTGTCCGAAGCGAGTCAGTATCCAGAGTAGGACGAGACACGTGGAACCTTGTCTGAAAGAGCGGGGACCACCCCGTAAGGCTAAATACTCCTTAGTGACCGATAGCGCATAGTACCGTGAGGGAAAGGTGAAAAGGACCCCGGGAGGGGAGTGAAAGAGAACCTGAAACCCTGTGCCTGCAAACTGCGAAAGCTCCTTATGAGAGTGATCGCGTACTTTTTGTAGAACGGTCCGGCGAGTTATGTTATGCGGCGAGGTTAAGGGCCATAGGTCCGGAGCCGGAGGGAAACCGAGTGTGAAGAGTGCGAGAGTCACATAACATAGACCCGAAACCGGGTGATCTATCCATGTGCAGGATGAAGCGGCCGTAAAAGGCTGTGGAGGTCCGAACTCACATCCGTTGAAAAGGGTGGAGATGACGTGTGGATAGGGGAGAAATTCCAATCGAACCCGGAGATAGCTGGTTCTCCCCGAAATAGCTTTAGGGCTAGCCCTGTAGCATGCCATTTGGAGGTAGAGCACTGAATATCCGCGGGGGCTTCACCGCTTACCAAAGATTATCAAACTCCGAATGCCAGTATGGCTGAGCGCAGGAGTCAGACTGTACGAGATAAGTTGGACAGTCAAAAGGGAAAGAGCCCAGATCCACGGCTAAGGTCCCAAAGTGCGTGTTAAGTGGAAAAGGATGTGGGATTTCACAGACAGCTAGGATGTTGGCTCAGAAGCAGCCACACATTCAAAGAGTGCGTAATAGCTCACTAGCCGAGAGGTCCTGCGCCGAAAATTACCGGGGCTGAAACACGACACCGAAGCCTGGGGATTGCAAGTATCTACGGGTACTTGTGATCGGTAGGGGAGCATTCACAGCAGCGTCGAAGTCGTACCGTAAGGAGCGATGGAGCGCTGTGAAGAGAGAATGCCGGAATGAGTAGCGAGATGGAGGTGAGAATCCTCCAGGCCGAATATCCAAGGATTCCAGGGTAAAGCTGATCTGCCCTGGGGAAGTCGGGACCTAAGGCGAGGCCAGACGGCGTAGTCGATGGACAGCAGGTTGATATTCCTGCACCTGATGATATCAGAACTGTGGGGACGCAGGACGAAAGTGTGAGCCGGGAAAGGAAAGACCGGTCCCGCAAGGGGGAACGAAGTAAGAGTAGTGAAGCACATGGACGTACTGCCAAGAAAAGCCACTATTGCGTATCATCAGCCCGTACCGTAAACCGACACAGGTGGATGAGGAGAGGATCCTAAGGCCGGCGGGAGAAGCATTGTTAAGGAACTCGGCAAAATGTCCCCGTAACTTCGGGATAAGGGGAGCCTGCGAGAGCAGGCCGCAGAGAAGAGGCTCAAGCAACTGTTTAGCAAAAACACAGGTCTATGCGAAACCGAAAGGTGAGGTATATGGGCTGACGCCTGCCCGGTGCTGGAAGGTTAAGAGGAGAGGTCAGGGCAACCGAAGCTTTGAATTTAAGCCCCAGTAAACGGCGGCCGTAACTATAACGGTCCTAAGGTAGCGAAATTCCTTGTCGGGTAAGTTCCGACCCGCACGAAAGGCGTAATGATTTGAGCACTGTCTCGGCAATGCACCCGGTGAAATTGAAGTACCAGTGAAGATGCTGGTTACCCGCGCCAGGACGGAAAGACCCCATGGAGCTTTACTCCAGGTTGATACTGGGATTCGGTACTGTATGTACAGGATAGGTGGGAGACTGTGAAGTGATGACGTCAGTTGTCATGGAGTCGCTGTTGGGATACCACCCTTATAGTACTGGGTTTCTAACCAAGGACCGTGAAACCGGTCCGGGGACAATGTCTGCCGGGGAGTTTGACTGGGGCGGTCGCCTCCGAAAGGGTATCGGAGGCGCTCAAAGGTTCCTTCAGAATGGACGGAAACCATTCGCAGAGTGCAAAGGCAGAAGGGAGCCTGACTGTGACACCGACGGGTGGAACAGATACGAAAGTAGGACTTAGTGATCCGGTGGCATGAAAGTGGGATTGCCATCGCTCAACGGATAAAAGCTACCCTGGGGATAACAGGCTTATCACTCCCAAGAGTTCACATCGACGGAGTGGTTTGGCACCTCGATGTCGGCTCATCGCATCCTGGGGCTGTAGCAGGTCCCAAGGGTTGGGCTGTTCGCCCATTAAAGCGGTACGCGAGCTGGGTTCAGAACGTCGTGAGACAGTTCGGTCCCTATCCGGCGCGGGCGTAGGATATCTGAGAGGAGCTGTCCTTAGTACGAGAGGACCGGGATGGACGGACCGCTGGTGTATCAGCTGCATCGCCAGATGCATAAGGCTGGGTAGCCAAGTCCGGAAGGGATAAACGCTGAAGGCATCTAAGCGTGAAGCCCCCCTCAAGATGAGATATCCCTGCATTTTGCAGTAAGACCCCTTAGAGACTATGAGGTAGATAGGCACAAGGTGTAAGCACGGTAACGTGTTCAGCTGATGTGTACTAATAGGTCGAGGGCTTGTCCAAAAAAGGATATAGAACAATAACGGATTGAAGATGAAGTATTCAGTGTTCGGTTTTGAAGGTACGGTATAATCCTCAATAGCTCAGTCGGTAGAGCATTCGGCTGTTAACCGAAGTGTCGTAGGTTCGAGTCCTACTTGGGGAGCTGGTTGTACGGAGACCTACAATCGAAATCCCTGCGAGGCAGGAAAAATACATGGCTCCGTGGTCAAGTGGTTAAGACATCGCCCTTTCACGGCGGTAACACGAGTTCGAGCCTCGTCGGAGTCATTATATGGTGACTTAGCCAAGTGGTAAGGCGTGGGACTGCAACTCCCTGATCGTCGGTTCAAATCCGTCAGTCACCTTTATAATTAAGTCTTAAATGCAATTGCATTTAAGGCTTTCTTTTTGTATAATTATATGTATTTTTTATACAATTCTTAGATATTGCGTTGTATAATTTATTTCAGATAGTTTTTCCGAAAATAACATAATATGTGGATTTTTAAGGAGGGGTTTTACAATGGAATCAATGGAAGATTTCAAGGATGAGATTGACAGATCATTTAGGCAGATAAAAGAAGGGGATATTTTAACCGGTACTGTTATAGGAGTAGAAGATACATATGTGCTTCTTGATATTAAATATTATACGCAGGGTGTTATAAAGGCTGAGGATTTAAGTGATGATCCTAAGTTCAATATCCGTACCGATATAAAGGTAGGTGATGAGATTTCTGCTACAGTAGTTGCTACAGATGATGGAAATGGAAATATACTCCTGTCCAAAAAAGAGGCTACTCAGATTCTTGCGTGGGATAAATTGAAAGCGTTATTGGAGAGTCAGGAAAATGTAACGGTTACAGTAGTTGAAGCTGTAAAAAGCGGTGTAGTATGCTTCTTGGAAGGAATAAGAGCGTTTATACCAGCATCTAAAATTTCCTTGAATTATGTAGATGACGATGCTTTAAATGATTTTGTTGGAAAAAAAATAGATGTTAGAGTAATAACAGCTGATGAAAAAGATAAGAAGCTTGTTCTTTCTGCGAGAGAGATTTTGAGAGAGAAGGCAGATGAGGAAAGGGCACAGAAAATATCAAATGTTCAGGTTGGACTTGTAACTGAAGGTACTGTGGAAAGCCTTCAGAATTATGGAGCTTTTATTAATCTTGGTAATGGACTTTCCGGATTGGTTCATATTTCACAAATTTCTAATCAAAGAATTGCGCATCCAAGTGCAGTTTTGAAGGTTGGAGATAAAGTGAAGGTAAAAGTTACAGCTATTAAGGACGGCAAATTGAGCCTTAGTATGAAAGCTCTTCAGGATGTGGCAGCTACGGAAATTACTGAAGAAAAGATAGAGTTCGAGAGTGAGGGAGAAGCTACCACTTCTTTAGCGGATCTTCTTAAAAAAGCAGGCTTTTAATTTGTAATATGTTTTCTGTAATCATGTGAGGCAAGGTATTATGGATGATAAGATTAGAGAGTTAAAAGAATTAATTGATGGTAGTGATAATATAGTTTTTTTTGGAGGTGCCGGAGTATCTACCGAGAGCGGGGTTCCGGATTTTAGAAGTGAAGACGGTCTTTATCATCAACACTACAAGTACCCGCCTGAACAGATGCTGAGTCATAGCTTCTACATGAGAATGCCTGAAGAATTTTTTAGATTTTATAAAGATAAACTTCTGGTAAAAGGAATAATGCCTAATAAAGCTCATTTAAAGCTTGCCGAATTGGAAAAACAGGGAAAACTCAGAGCAATCATTACACAGAATATAGATGGACTGCATCAGGCTGCGGGTAGCAAAGAAGTCCTTGAACTTCACGGGAGCGTTCATAGAAACTATTGTGAACGTTGTGGAAAGTTTTATGATTTTGATTTTATGGCTGAGTGTGAAGGTGTGCCATATTGTGATTGTGGAGGACGTATAAAACCGGACGTAGTTCTTTACGAAGAAGGACTTGATATGGATGTTATGAGCAGGGCAGTGGATTACATAGCAAATGCGGATGTACTTATAATTGGTGGAACTTCTCTGGTCGTATATCCTGCTGCAGGATTGATTGATTATTATAGAGGACATAAGCTTGTGCTGATAAATAAACAGGCTACTACCAGAGATAGTCAGGCAGATTTGGTGATACAGGGACCTATTGGCGAAGTATTAAGCCAGGTTTGATAATTGTCAGTTAATTCGTTTATAATTCTGACTATCATAAAAACAGGCCTTTTTTACAAATTTTACTTGCAATGACTCTATTTTTGTGATAAAGTTTATCTCTGTGATAATTTCCTTGTTACCGTAATGTAAACGGTAGCCAGAGACCAAAAGGAGGTAAGAAAGCATGACAAAATATGAGTTAGCCGTTATCGTTAACGCAAAGATCGAAGACGACGCCAGAACAGCTGCAGTTGACAAGTGCAAGGCTTTGATCGAGAGATTCGGCGGACAGATCACAAATGTTGATGAGTGGGGCAAGAAGAAGCTTGCTTATGAGATCAACAAGATGAATGAAGGCTTCTATTATTTCATTCAGTTCGATGCTGAGACTACAGCACCTGCTGATATCGAGAAGCGTGTCCGCATCGTCGATGGCGTCATTCGTTATTTGCTTGTTAAGCAGGACGAGGCCTAAATAGAAAAGGACGAGATAAAATATGAATAAAGTTATACTTATGGGACGTTTAACAAGAGATCCTGAGGTAAGATATTCTCAGGGGGAGAGTTCTCTTGCAATTGCAAGATATTCACTTGCAGTAGACAGAAGATTTAACAGAAATAACCAGGATGGTCAGACCGCAGATTTTATTAACTGTGTTGCATTTGGTAAGAGTGGTGAATTTGCTGAGAAATACTTCAAGAAGGGAACTAAAATTGCCGTCACAGGCCGTATCCAGACCGGTAGTTACACTAATAAGGAAGGCCAGAAAGTATACACTACTGAAGTAGTAGTTGAGGATCAGGAATTTGCTGAGAGCAAAAATGCTAATGGTGGAAATGCCGGATTCTCAGGTAGCTCACCCGCACCTTCATTTGATGCACCAAGTAACAATGGTTCAGGTGATGGGTTCATCAATCTTCCCGATGGAATTGATGAGGAGCTTCCGTTCAATTAATTGATTTGTAATACCCGAAAGGGGATTGTCAACTAGAATTCGATAAGGAGGTACCACAATGGCTTTCAATAAGTCTGATAGAACCGATTCTCCTGTAAGAAGAAAAGGTGGTATGCACAGAAGAAAGAAAGTTTGTGTTTTCTGTGGAAAAGACAACGCTATTGATTATAAAGATACAGCAAAGCTGAAGAAGTTTGTTTCTGAGAGTGGAAAGATTCTTCCCAGACGTATCACAGGTAACTGTGCTAAGCACCAGAGAGAGCTTACATCAGCTATCAAGCGTGCAAGACATCTTGCACTTATGCCTTACGAGGCAGAGTAACTTTTTGTTACTTACATAATCAAGATATAAATAGAGGGACACTTTTTAGGAGAAATTCTGAAAAGTGTCTTTTTTTTTGATTTATGTTATTATTAGAGGGTATATAGGCGAATTGTCGCATTAGGATGGAGAAACAGGTTATGCCGAAGACTAGAATAAAGTTAAAGGGAAAACTAAGGACATTTCTTCGTATTTTTATTTATCTTGGAATATTACTGGCATTTGTGACGATTGCCGTGTTCACGGTGGATTTCACGGCCGGACTTATAGTTGCGGCATTTACAGCGCTTTATTGTATGGCCGTATTATATCTGGATTTTTATAACAAGCCAATCATAATGAATGAATTGGTAAGCTTTGCTACGGAATATGGACAAATACAAAAGCGTCTTTTAAGAGAACTGGATCTACCGTATGCTCTTCTGGATGACACCGGTAAAGTAGTGTGGACTAATGTGGCATTTGAAAGGGCAACGCATCAGGACAAAGGATTCAGAAAATCTATTTCTGTCCTTTTTTCAAATATTACTCCGGATAAATTTCCTGTGGGAGATGAAGAAACGCATAATGATGTCGAGTTTGAGGGTAATTTCTATTCATTGAAGATGAGAAAGATATCCTTGGAGGAGATGGCTGTAAATAGTGATATTATTGATGCGGAAGGATATGATGGATATCTGATAGCAGTTTATCTTTTTGATGAAACCGCTCTAAGACTTGCAATTAACGAAGTAGATTCGCAGAGTCTTGCTGCAGGACTTATTTATATAGATAATTATGACGAGGCACTTGAGAGTGTTGAAGAGGTTAGGAGATCACTTCTTACAGCCCTTATTGATAGAAAAATAAATAAGTATATTGCTACCTGTGATGGTATTGCAAAGAAGATTGAAAAAGATAAGTATTTTGTTGTAATGCCAAAAAAGTCAGCTCAATACTTAAAGGAAGTTCGATTTGACATTCTGGAGGATGTTAAAACCGTAAATATAGGTAATGAGATGGCTGTTACATTAAGTATCGGTGTTGGACTTGATGGACTTTCCTATGCTCAGAATTATGAGTTTGCAAGAAATGCTATTGATGTAGCGCTGGGCCGCGGAGGAGATCAGGCTGTTGTTAAAACTCCGGATGAGATAATGTACTTTGGAGGAAAGAGTCAGAAGGTAGAGAAGAGTACCAGAGTAAAAGCAAGGGTAAAGGCTCATGCTCTAAAGGAAATTATAAATGGTAAAGATACTGTAATCGTAATGGGACACAGACTTGGAGATGTTGACAGCTTTGGTTCTTCGGTAGGCATATACAGAATAGCTAAAACATTGGACAGAAGATGCCATATTGTCTTAAATGATGTGACAAATTCCATGAAGCCGCTGGTAGATCTCTTTAAGGATAATCCGGAATATGAGTCTGACATGATTATAAATAATCAGCAGGCAATTGATATTGCAGGTAATAATGTTGTTCTTGTTGTTGTTGATGTTAATAAGCCAAGTATTACAGAGTGTCCGGAATTACTGAAGTTCTGTAAAACAATAGTTGTTCTTGATCATCACAGACAGGGAACTGAAGTTATTGAAAATGCTACATTGTCGTATGTTGAGCCTTATGCATCAAGTGCATGTGAGATGGTTTCAGAGGTCTTACAGTATATTGATGAGACTGTCAAGATCCGTACAGAGGAAGCTGACAGTATGTATTCGGGAATTGTGGTTGATACCAATAATTTCATGAATAAATCGGGTGTCAGAACCTTTGAAGCTGCAGCTTTTCTTAGGAGAAACGGGGCTGATGTAACCAGAGTAAGAAAGCTTTTCAGAGAAGATGCTACAGAATATAAGGCTAAGGCTGATGCTGTGGGGCAGGCAGAAATATATCGTGGAGCATATGCTATTTCGGTATGCTCTGCTGATGAAGTCCAGAGTCCTACAATAGTTGCAGCTCAGGCTGCTAATGAACTTCTAAATATTAAAGGAGTTAAAGCAAGCTTTACTCTTACAAATTATCAGAATCAGATCTATGTGAGTGCACGTTCTATAGATGAGGTTAATGTTCAGATAATCATGGAAAGACTCGGTGGAGGAGGTCATATCAGTTCTGCCGGATGTCAATTTGAAGGTGTTAGCTTAGAGGAAGCTAAAAATATGATAAAGAGTCAGCTTGATAGCATGATAGAATCCGGTGAATTGGCATAATATAGTTTATCAGTTTCTACGTTCTTTTAATGTAGTATCGGGTTTTGATAATAATTGCTGATGATAAAGAGGGGCATTTTTATACGTGTCATTTTTCATAAAATATAATAACATCTGAAAACATACCGGTATGAATCAGATAAAAACATGTGTTTATAGAGGAGGAAGTTATGGAAGTAATTTTACTTGAGGATGTTAAATCACTTGGAAAAAAGGGTGATATTGTAAAGGTAAGCGATGGATATGCATCTAACTTTATTTTACCCAAAAAGTTGGGGGTAGAAGCTACAAAAGCAAATCTTACAAATCTTAAAAACCATCAGGCAAAGGATGCCAGGGATGCACAGGCCCTGCTTGAGAAAATGCAGGAGTATGCAAAGGAAATTGAAAAGGCGACCGTTCGTCTTACAATGAAAGCAGGAGAGGGCGGAAGAGTATTTGGTTCGGTTTCTTCTAAGGAAATTGCTACTGAAGCTAAGAAACAGTTTGGATTTGATATTGATAAGAAAAAGATTCAGCTTCCTGAACCTATTCGTACCTTTGGGACAACTGAAGTGCCTGTAAAGCTTCATCCTAAGGTTACAGCAACTCTTAAGGTATCTGTAACGGAGGCCTGATATGCCTGAAGAAAATGTTATACAGCGTACCATGCCTAACAGTCTTGAGGCAGAACAGTCAGTTGTAGGTGCGATGATTATAGATAAAGATGCTATTCAGATAGCATCTGAGATTATTTCCGGCGATGATTTTTACAACAGGCAGCTTGGGATGCTTTTTGAAGCAATGGTAGAGCTGCACAAGGAGGGAACTCCTGTTGATGGAATTACCTTGCAAAATCATCTGAAAGAGAAAAATGCACCCCCACAGGTGTATGATATGAATTATATTCTTGGCATGGCTGAAGCAGTACCAACATCAGCTAACGTGAAATTCTATGCTGAGATAGTTCATGAAAAGAGTAAGCTTCGTGAACTTATTCATTCATGCGGAGATATTATAAACAATTGTTATAACGATAATATGGATCTGGCAGATCTGATGACAGATACGGAGAAAGAAATTTTCCGTATTACTCAGCTGAGAAACAGCGGAGAATTTGTTCCTATCAGTGAGGTTGTCATGAATGCTCTTAACAAGATAGAGCAGGCAAGCAAGATGCAGGGAACGGTTACGGGATTAGCGACCGGATTCACGGATCTTGATTACAGGACAGCAGGTTTTCAACCGTCGGATCTTATATTGATTGCGGCACGTCCTTCAATGGGTAAAACCGCTTTTGTTTTGAATATTGCGCAGTACATGGCTTTCCATCAGGATAAGACGGTTGCAATTTTTTCTTTGGAAATGTCAAAGGAACAGCTCGTAAATCGTTTGATGTCTATGGAATCTCATGTTGATTCTCAGCATATCAGAACCGGTAATATGACTGATATGGATTGGGAAAACCTTATAGAAAGTGCTGACCTTATTGGTAAATCGCATCTGATAATTGATGATACTCCCGGAATCTCCATTCAGGAGCTTCAGTCCAAATGCAGAAAATATAAGATGGAGCATAATCTTCACATTATCATGATTGACTACCTGCAATTAATGAGCGGAAGTGGGAAAAGATCATCAGAATCACGACAGCAGGAGGTATCAGAGATTTCAAGAGCATTAAAAGCCCTGGCCCGTGAATTAAATGTTCCGGTTGTTGCCTTGTCACAGCTTTCCCGAGCTGTTGAATCAAGACCTGATCATCGACCGATGATGTCAGATCTTCGTGAATCAGGAGCTATTGAGCAGGATGCGGACATGGTTATGTTTATTTACCGTGACGACTATTATAATAAGGATACGGATCGTAAGGGTGTTTCTGAGATAATTATAGCCAAGCAGAGAAATGGTCCTATTGGTACTGTTGAACTCGCATGGCTGCCTGAATTTACAAAATTTGCAAATCTTGAACCATCCCGAAAAAATAATTTCGAAGAATGAGTTTAGATAAAAGGACTCTTGGTATTGAAACCAAGGGTCTTTTTTATTTAATAGGAAATTTCGCCTTGGCGGCGAAACCTTGAATTAAAAGGCCCGGCAAGACCGGGCCACGCAAAGCGGAGGTATGTTGGTTATGAATTACCAATCTACCTCATCAAAGAATTCATCATCTTCATGCATAAAGTAATCCATATCGAGAAGGTCTTCATCGTCCATCTCGCGGATTTCATTCGCCGACATGCCTTCCGGCGGATTCTGGATGTATTTCTCTCTAAGCTTTGCTATTAGTTCTTTACTAGCCATGGCTGTTCCTCCTGTAGCATGATTTTATCATGCGCAGGAATACGAGGGAACAATGCCGATTTTTGTAGACGGAGCTCTGCTCTTGGGACGGCATTTTCCCATTGTCTTTTCGTATAAGTCTTCGAGAGAAACACGTTTGTGGTTGAAGCGCAACTCAAGAAATTTCATGGTGCTGTTGCATTTGGGACAACTTAATGGATCATATCCGAATGCTGACAGGATACCTGAACGCCATTGAAGGAATGATTTAAAGAATGGCTTTTTGGAAGGATGAATCAGACGGTAAAGTTTTTTGTCTGACTCCCTATGACGACCATACACGCCATAATAACGTATCATCTTAAAGTCTTTTTCTGGTATGTGCTGTATAAGACGTTTGATGAATTCCATTGAAGGTATGGTCTCGGTGACAAGGACTTCGTCCTCATGTCTGTTGTAGTGGAAAGTAACAGTATCATGCTCTTTATCATAAGAGTCAATTCTTGAGAGCCCGATTACAGGACGACCAAGATATCTGCCTATATATTTAGCAACAGTACGTCTGTCAGCGAGAGTGGGTTTGCCATAGACATAGAAGCCTTCTTTCTGATTTTTGTAGGAGAGAGCTTTTTCTTTTTTAAACAATGCTTTCTTATTGGGATCAGTAATACGATCTTCCATTAGATTCAGAAGAGCAGTCTGAAAAGCATGGCGCATATAGGGGTAACTGAAGAACTTTACTTTGCGCCAGAAGCCGGTGTCTCCAACACCACCTTCAGATATGAGGCAGTGGATATGAGGATTCCATTCCAAAGGACGACCAAATGTGTGAAGAACAAGGATGTAACCAGGTGTAAAGTTCTGACTCTTGTTGATTTTGTAGAACATCCGGTTAATAACACTGCTGGTAGCTTCAAAAAGACAATTAAGAAGGTCACGATCTTCGAGAAAGTAATGGCGTAATTCTTTTGATATGGTGAATACGCAGTGACGGTGCTGACAGTTTATGAGCTTAAATGACATAGCCTGAGCACGCTTTTGTGAATACATGGCACCACATGTAGGGCAGAATCTAGAATGACAACGAAAGGGAACAAATTTGAGAGTACCACAATCAGGGCAGCCGTACATGGCGCCGCCATAGGCAGGATCCCCGCAATTGATCATCTTATCGATGTTTTCCATTTCGGTCTTGCGGGGGTGAAGAGTATATTGAATTTCTTCATAATGATCGCGGAATAAATCTTGTAGAGTATTTCGTTTCATAAATTCATTATGAATGAGTTGAGGCAAAAAACAACCCCACCCCTCATGAGTGAGGGGCAGGGGAGTTGAGGTGCCGTAGGCACTTTTTTTATTTTGTGTAGAATTCATTAGTAGATACCTCTCTTTTTCTGTTTATTGCCAACTATGCCAGGGACAGCAATTACATTTTAACTGAGATATTTTTTTGTTTTTATAAATTCACACTTTAAATGATACAGAATGCTATTAAAAAAAATTATCGAACTAATCCAAATTTTTTATAGACGTAAAATAAATAAATAATAAACAGAATTAAAAGTATATAAACATCTTCAAAATCCATTGAATTGACCATTATACATGATAAATTTAAATATATGGAATGATGGATTCATATCGATTTTCAATACTTGAACTTGAACGTAGCTTCGCAGAGTGAGGGGAGTAAGCTGATGCATAAGAGGGTGTTGGGGTTTTTGATTATGGTTACTTTGATCGTTTCCTTGACAACAGGTTGCGGAGGAAATAAATCAGAAACTGTGGATGTAACCGATCAAGAGAAAAGTGATTTTACAGGTCTTTCCTCAGGTAATGTTACCCTTAGAGTATGGGGAGCCAAAGAGGATGAGGAACTGATAAATCAGATAATAAGCAGTTTTGCTGCACAATATAAAGGACAGGCCACATTTAATATTTCGTTTGAACCTCATAGTGAAGCAAGCTGTAAAGATGATCTACTTGGAGATGTTATAAATGCTCCTGATGTATTTACGTTTGCTGATGATCAGCTTATGAGTTTTATTGCATCCGGTGTTCTGAAAAAGGTAGAAAATGTAATTGAGATTACAGGAAGAAATATACCGGCAGCCTGTTCGGCAGCATCTTTTGGCAGTACGCTATATGCCTATCCGCTAACGGCTGACAACGGATATTTTCTTTTTTATAACAAAAAATATGTGAATGAAGAGGATGCCCGGACAATGGATGGGCTTCTTGGAGCAGCTGATGCCTGTGGAAAGAAAGTATTTATGGAAATGAATTCAGGCTGGTATATGTATTCATTTTTCGGAAATACTGATATGGAAATAGGGCTTAACGATGACGGAATATCAACTTTTTGTAATTGGAATGCAAAATATACCGATATAACCGGAATAGATGTTGCTGAGGCAATGGCAAGAATTGGCAGTAATCATGCTTTTAGTAGTGTAAGTAATGATGGATTTGCAGCAGGTGCGGCAGACGGCACATTTGTTGCAGGTGTAAGCGGTATATGGGATGAAAGTGCAATAAAAGATGCATGGGGTGATGATTACGAAGCAGTAAAGCTTCCTACATATACTGTTGCGGGACAGCAGCTTCAGATGGCAAGTTACGCAGGTTATAAGCTGGTTGGTGTCAACTCATATTCTGAGAATGCGGACTGGGCAGCTAAATTTGCTGACTGGATGACGAATGAACAGAACCAGAAGCTAAGATTTAATTTGCGAGGACAGGGGCCCTCAAATATAAAGGCATCTGAATCCGAAGATGTGGCCGGGTCTAAAGCGATAAAAGCGCTTTGGCAGCAGGCAGATTATTCTGATTTGCAGCGTGTTGGGGGGAAATATTGGGATGCAGCAGCTACATTTGGGACGCTAATGAGCGAAGGAAATCCTTCAGGCAAGGATTTGCAGGTGCTTTTAAATGAAATGGTAACCGGAATAACAGGTGAAGAAACAACAGGAGATGCTCCGGGACAGGAGGCAGAAACTACTGACGAAGCAGCAGAAGATATAGAGAAAAGTGCTGATGGAGCAGACCCGGAAGAAGCAAAAGATACAGAAATAATTGTTGATGAAAAGGCAGAAGATCATCCGGAAAAAGCAGTAGATAGTCCTGATGATGAAGCAGAAAAACCTGTAGGAGATATGCAGAACCAGTATGGTAAAGATGCAGAGAGTAATGATGATGAAAATACAGATAAAACAGTAGAACATACAATAACCGGAAATGGTGAAAAGATAGAAGAATCAAAGTTCGATACTTTTG
Source organism: Butyrivibrio sp. AE3004 (assembly GCF_000703165.1). Taxonomy (NCBI): domain Bacteria; kingdom Bacillati; phylum Bacillota; class Clostridia; order Lachnospirales; family Lachnospiraceae; genus Butyrivibrio; species Butyrivibrio sp. AE3004. The sequence continues at coordinate 3,051,294 of NZ_JNLQ01000002.1, read as the reverse complement.
GAGAAAGATTAGAAGGAATAGGAGGAATAACAGGGAAGGGAAAAATAGAAAGACCCAAGGCAGAAGAAACTAAGACAAATGAGTCTTCTGATAGTGAGAAGGTATCCGAGAAAAATACTGAAACTGAAGACATAGAGCATCAGGCACAGAAATAGAGGAGGAAATCACTATGGAAAAGAAGACTAGTATACGTGTGATGATTTTGGTGCCGATACTTCTGTTGGGAATAGTTTCTATTCTTAGTAATGTGATGGCACTTATCAATTTAAGAAGAGTTAATCAGACTGCATCGACAATTGCTGATGAATATCTGTCAGCTATTACGGAGCTGGATACAATAGGACAGACTTCCAAAGAGTTGCATACGCTTGCTTTATCACATATTGTCGCAACTGATTTTGAAACAATGACATCAGTTATTGCACAGATAGAAGCAGAGGAAGATGTGCTTGAAAGTGCAATAGCTGATTATAAAAGATTTGTTAATGAGAATAATTCAGCAAGCTACGATAAATTGCAGACAGATTACAGGGGATTAAAGGATGCTATCAGAATATTACTAGCTCAGAGTGCCAATCAAAAGACTAAAGATGCCTATGAAACTGCAAATGGGCTTGTGGCAGAGAAGTCAGATAGATTTGACAGCGATGTTACCGCAATAATAGAGTCCTTTCAGATAAATGCAAATACTGAGAAAGATATATTGAACAGTGCATTTGATATGTCTATGATATCCAGCGTTATAGTCATTATAATAAGTGTCGTTTCTGCAATAATAGCTATTTTTATGGTACTTCGACATGTAATAAGACCTGTTATAAGAGCAGAGGCAGAACTGAATGATATTATCGAGAGTATAAACAGAAGAGAAGGAGATCTTACAAGAAGGATTACTGTTGATTCAAATGATGAAATAGGAGCTCTCAGCAGAGGAATAAATGAATTTATAGAACATTTACAGAACATTTTTGTTATGATAACCAACAATTCCACTGCCATGGACAAGGTTGTAAGTGATGTTCTTGGAAGTGTACAGACTTCAAACAGCAGTGCATCTGATCTGTCGGCACTTGCGCAGGAGTTATCGGCGACTATGCAGGAAGTTGCAAACAGTGCCGGAGTTATAAATAAAAACACTGAGGAAGTCAGATTTGAAGTTGATGAGATGGCAAGGAAGAGCCTTGAAATAAATGAATACTCAAAGATAATGAAAGAGCATGCAGACAAAATGGAGCAGTCTGCAAGGATCAATATGGATGAAACTAACGCAAAGGTTGAGCATATACTTACCGCTCTTAATCAGGCAATAGAGGACAGCCGGAGTGTTGACCGGGTCAATTCTCTTACAGATGATATTATGAATATTGCCAGCCAGACAAATCTTTTGTCACTTAATGCTTCCATTGAGGCAGCAAGAGCCGGTGAAGCAGGAAAAGGATTTGCAGTAGTTGCGGGAGAAATAGGATCACTTGCTGAAAACAGTCGCCAGACAGCAGGAAATATCCAGCAGATTAATTCTGTTGTTGTAAATGCGGTGCATAATCTTGCTGATAGTGCCAATGACCTTGTTGCATATATGCAGAACTCTATTTTGCCTGAGTTTGAAAGATTTGTTGAGGATGGTGAAAAATATAGGGATAATGCTAATTATATTGAGTCCGTAATGGCGGATTTTTCTGATAAAACGGAAGGCTTTAAAGATACATTTAACGATATAGCTGAGTCAATAAGCAGTATAACAACAGCTATTGATGATGGTGTAAGAGGTGTTTCATCTACAGCTATGAGCACACAGACTCTTGTATCCGATATGGATAATATTGCCAGGAGGATGGATGAAAACCAGAGGATTGCAGGTGTACTTAATGATGAAACCGCTATTTTCATAAAGATTTAAGAGCTTAGCTATTTTGTTCTGGCTATGGATGCAGTTCGGAAAGGATAGATCGGCATGAAGTCAATACGAACAAAATTTACACTGCTGACGGTCTGTGCCATTGTCATTGCAGTCATAACAGTTACAGTAATTGCTGTTTTCTCTATTTACAAACTTGGAAACAGTAATGCTGATCAAATGCTGCTACTTTTGTGTGAAACCGGACAAAAAAATCTTAATACCTATTTTGACAGTGCGGAACAATCGGTGACAAAGATTACAGAAATCGTAGAAGAGGATTTGAAGGATACACCGGTTGATCAGCTTGGTGAGCATGTGGAACGAATGCGGGCTGAATTTGAACGTGTCATGAATCACACAAATGGTGTTTTGACATATTATTACAGGATTGACCCTGAGGTATCAAAGAAAATAAAGGGATTTTGGTATACCAATCTTGATGATGAGGGATTTAGAGAACATGAGGTTACGGATATTACTCTTTATGACACCAATGATACCAGTGAATTGACATGGTTTACTATCCCGAAGACTACAGGAGAACCAATATGGATTTCTCCCTATATCACAGACAGTATTGATGTTAGGGTAATCTCCTATAATGTACCGATTTATTTAGGTTCAGAGTTCCTTGGAGTAATTGGTGCTGAGATTGATTACTCACTAATGTCGACAGAAGTCAAACATATTACATTGTATGATAATGGCTATGCTTTTATTACTGATATGGAAGGCAATCTGATATACCATCCTTATATTGATGCGACTATTCTGACGGATATGAGCAGGCCGGATGTTCCACCGGAGCTTATGACCAAAGAGACTCATTATCGGTATAATATAGATAATGAAGAAAAACTTGGGGTATGGCTACCGCTTGAAAACGGTATGAGATTGAATGTATCGGTACCTACGTCTGAAATAAACAAAACATGGAAGATAATGGTAGAACGGATACTGATAGTATCGATTTTTTTGCTGATAGTTCTAGGTGCAATTATTAGCAGGTTTGCGCTTCAAATGACAAAACCTCTTAATGAACTTACTGAAGCTACCAAGCAGGTTAACAGAGGTGATTATGATATTAATCTAAATTACAGCGGGAACGATGAAATTGGTATTTTGACAAAGACCTTTTCAAATCTGGTAAGTAACCTACAGGAAGAGATTCATGCCCTTGCGGAATCGGAACAGGCGAATAGAGCCAAGTCATCATTTCTGTCCAATATGAGCCATGAAATCAGGACACCGATTACGACTGTTCTCGGAATGAATGAGATTATCAGCAGAGAAACCGACAATGATAATATTTTAGGATACTGTAATAATATCCGTATAGCCGGGAACAATCTTTTGGGTATAATCAACGATATCCTAGATTTTTCCAAGATTGAGGCGGGAAAAATGGAACTCATTCCCGCAGCATATTCTGTGAGGGATATCATCGGGGATTTATATAATATGCTGCAGCTCAGGGCAAGTGACAAAGGACTTAGTTTACAGCTAAATATCGATCCTCGCCTTCCAACAGAGCTTATTGGAGATGCGCTTCGTATTAAGCAGATAATAACTAACCTGTTAACAAATGCGATAAAATATACAGAGAAAGGTTCGGTTACTTTTTCAGTTTCTCTTAAGAATAACGATGAAAAAAATGCGACAATACATGTTGCCGTTACAGATACCGGCATAGGAATTCGCGAGGAGGAGATGGGTAAGCTCTTTGAGAAATTTGACCGGTTGGACACACGCAGAACCTATACGATTGAAGGAACGGGTCTTGGATTATCCATTACAAGGAAGCTTCTTGTGATGATGGGGACCGACATTAATGTTGAAAGTACCTATAATGTGGGATCGACATTTTCGTTTGATCTTGTACAAGAGATTTCGGATCCGACAGAAATAGGACAATTTGATGCAGAATCATTGTCCGTTAAGGGGCGTATACGTCCGGATAGCTTCTCATTTACATCTCCGGAAAGCCACATTCTTATAGTGGATGATACGATCATGAACCTTGAGGTAATAAAGGGACTACTAAAACCGACACAGATGCAGATTGATGTAGCCGCCAGTGGACCTGAGTGTATTGAAATGTTTAGTAAAAATTCCTATGATCTGGTATTTCTGGATTATAGAATGCCTCAGATGAATGGAGTGGAAACACTGAAAATCTTAAAGGAAAATGAACCTGAGAAGGCAGCTGCTACGCCCATCATCTCATTGACTGCTAATGCCATTCAAGGCGAACGTGAGCGCATGATAGAGGCAGGATTTACCAATTATTTAACCAAACCGGTAAATATATCCGATATGGATAATCTTTTGCGTAAATACCTGCCCGAAGATGCAATTATTCTGTCAACCGGCGATGATAAGGTGCAGGAGAATCCTTACGAGGGAATCCCCGAGGCGGCATTTGAATGTTCCTGGCTTGATCCTAAAGCAGGCGTCGATTACTGCGGAGATGTGGAAACGTACATGATGGCTCTCGAGATTTTTGTCAATACTATGGAAGAAAAAACGGAACTGATTGAAAAGTGCGTGGCAGAAGAGGATATAGAACTGTATACTATCAATCTTCATGGGTTAAAGAGTTCCTCTCTGACCATAGGTATGAAAGAGTTTTCAGCAAAGGCAAAAGATCTTGAATTTGCCGGAAGAGAGCAGAATATAGAGAAAATTAAAAATGATACACCTGATTTCCTAAAAGCTTATCGGAAGATCAGTGAGGATTTAGGAGAAATACTTGCAAAAGAAGCGAATTAGAATTCTTCGCAGAAAGGTGGTGGAAATGAAAAACCACAAAACAAATAAACCCTTGTGTCTGTTAATGGCGACTGCTCTTTTGACATCCATGTTATCAGGGTGCACATCTGCGGCTGATAATGCCGGAGGTGTTAAGGAAGAAGCTAATGCTGAACCTGATGTATCAAAGTTTTTAATAGCTGTTGAGGAAGAGCCGGACACAGTGGATTTCCAATGTACATCCATTCACTATACTATTGCGCAGAATGTTTTCGACCGGCTTGTGGAAATGGAAAATAATGCTCATGGCAGTGCGGTTGTTTTACCATCGTTAGCAAAAGAATGGGAAGTATCCGATGATGAATTAACATATACCTTTCATCTTCGGGATGGCGTAACTTTCAGTAATGGATCAGCGCTTACTGCTTCGGATGTGCTTTATTCATTTACCAGGCTACTGACTCATCCGGATTCCTGCAATCAGGATATTGTTGACGTAATTGCAGGTGCAGATAAATTACAATCAGGAGAAACGGATCAGCTTGAAGGCTTTAAAGTCTTGGGAGATCTTGATTTTTCCATTACATTAGAGGAACCTTTTGCTGCCTTTTTGCCCTGCCTGTCTATGCCGGGTGCTTCTATTATGGATGAGGAAACGACGGTAAATGCAGGAGAACGTTTTGGGATTGATCCGGAATGGACAATCGGGACAGGTTCCTTTATTCTGTGGAAATGGAATAAAGGAGAAGGAATGCTGCTGAAAGCTAATAAAGATTGCTGGAATGGGGCGCCTAAGTGTGAAGGAGTGAATCTTAAGTTTATGTCAGATGCCGATGAGATATCAGCATTATTTGAAAAGGGTGAACTTGATATTCTGGATCTGGATGGCCTTGGCAGTGTAGCAGATAAATATCTGGAGGATGATTCGTATAAGGATCGTTTGTTCAGGGCGCATCCTGTAGGAATTACTTACATCGCGCTTAATGAGTCAATAGAACCATTAAACGATGTGTCAGTGCGAAAGGCACTTCAGCTGGCTTTGGACAGACAGGCGCTTCTTGATAGCAGTTTAAACGGAAAGGGAGAGATAGAGCAGGGAATTTTTCCGCATGGTCTCAGTGGATATAATGAGGATCTTGCTGAGATAGCCTATGATCCGGATGCTGCTGCAAGCCTTCTTGCCGAAGCGGGTTACGGTGATGGCTTTGAAATGACAATCAGCGTCAAATCATCCGTATCATCTTGGGAGAAACCCATGATGGAAGATGTAGCATCCATGTGGGACAAAATCGGTGTAAAGGCAACTGTCGAGGTTATCGATGAAGCCGAGTGGATGAAGCTTAGAAAGAGTGGAAAACTTTCCTGTTATGAGGCTACCTGGACAGCGGATTTTAATGATCCGGATAACTTTATTTATACATTTTTCGGCAACAAGGAAAATACAACCTTCAGGAGTCTTTGCTATCCGCGTGAGGATATAATGGAACGAGTTAGTGATGCACGTGCCATTGCGGATAAGGATGAGCGAATTAAGGAATACAGAGAGCTGGAACAGACGATCATTCAGGAGGATGCAGCATGGATTCCGCTGTTTTCAAGAATTCGTTATTATGTGAAGGGAGAACGACTTGGTGGTATTAAAGCATCCTGGAACGGATCGGTAAAAAATAATTATCGAAATATGACGATACAGTGACTACACATAATGAACTGGAATGCCTTCAGACATTCCGGTTCTTATAATAATAGACTTATAAGGATATGAATTATGGCATGAAAAAAAGGGCCTCGCTCAGATGATCAATCATCGGAAGCGATAAGCCCTTTTCATTTTTTTAATCTGCAATTAGCCCTGAGAAATAGCAGATACAGGGCACTGAGCTGCGCATGAACCGCAGTCGATGCATGTATCAGGATCGATGTTGAACTGAGAATCTCCCTGAGAAATAGCAGATACAGGGCACTGACCTGCACATGATCCGCAGCTGATGCAAGAATCACTTATAACGTATGCCATATCAAAAATCTCCTTCCTGAAATAAAAGTTAGTAATATGTGAAACGATTGGGATTTGCCATTCCCTATCTATATTACCTACTACAAAGCATATAATAATATAATTGAGTCTATTTAGCAAGCAATTTAACGATAAGTTTTATCAACGAAGCGTTAGTTTATAAAAGATTTATTTTTTTTATATTTTCGTTATTTTGTTTAGAAAAATTATCAGGGTGAAAGCCGTAGAAATGGCTTGATTGCGTTGACTTTGAGAAATCACAATGTTAGAATTTAAATTGCGCTTAGAGCGTACATTAGCGATTTTACGGCATAGGTGTGTAAAAGCTTAACATGCCTATCCTGAAAATCCATATTAATCTTATTAAAGGTAGGAGGAATACAAATGGCAAGAAACATGAAAACCATGGACGGCAACGAAGCAGCAGCTTATGCTTCATATGCATTTACTGAAGTTGCAGCCATGTACCCGATCACACCTTCATCAGTTATGCCTGAGCATGTTGATGAGTGGGCTACTGCCGGCAAGAAGAACATCTTCGGTCGCACAGTACAGATCACAGAAATGCAGTCAGAGGCAGGTGCAGCAGGTGCTGTACACGGATCTCTAGTAGCAGGTGCTCTTACATCTACTTATACTGCATCACAGGGACTTCTTCTTATGATCCCTGATATCTACAAGGTAGCAGGTGAGCGTCTTCCCGGTGTGTTCAATGTATCAGCTCGTTGCGTAGCTTCACATGCGCTGAACATCTTTGGTGATCATTCTGACGTCTATGCATGTCGCCAGACGGGTGCAGCAATGCTCTGCAGCTCAAGTGTACAGGAGGTAATGGATCTTACACCTGTTTCTTATATGGCTGCTATCGAGGGCAAGCTCCCGTTCATTAACTTCTTTGATGGTTTCCGTACATCACACGAAATCCAGAAGATCGAGGTTTGGGACTATAAGGATCTCGATGAGATGGTAAATCACGAGGCAATTGACGAGTTCAAGGCTAACGCTCTTAACCCGAATCACCCTCGTCAGATGGGTTCAGCTCAGAACCCTGATATCTTCTTCCAGGCAAGAGAAGCTTGCAACACAGGTTATGATGAGCTTCCTGCAATTGTTCAGAAGTACATGGACAAGGTTAATGCTAAGCTTGGAACAGATTACAAGCTCTTTAACTACTACGGAGATGCAAACGCTGAGACAATCATCGTTGCTATGGGTTCCGTAAACGATACAATCGAAGAGACAATCGACTATCTTGCTAAGCAGGGCCAGAAGGTCGGCGTAGTAAAGGTTAGACTTTATCGTCCTTTCGATGCTAAGGCACTTGTTGATGCTATCCCTGCAAGCGTTAAGAGAATTGCAGTTCTTGACAGAACTAAGGAGCCCGGATCATACCGTGAGCCTCTTGCTCTTGATGTTATCGCGGCTCTTAAGGGTACAAAGTTCGAGTCAGTTCCTGTAATGTGCGGACGTTACGGTCTTGGTTCAAAGGATACAACTCCTGAGCAGATCGTTGCTGTTTACAACAACACAGATAAAGAACAGTTCACAATCGGTATCAATGATGATGTTACACATCTTTCACTTGATGCAGGTGCTCCACTTGTTACAACTCCTGAGGGAACAACAAACTGTAAGTTCTGGGGTCTTGGTGCTGACGGTACTGTTGGTGCTAACAAGAACTCTATCAAGATCATTGGTGATAACACAGACATGTATGCTCAGGCATACTTCGATTATGACTCCAAGAAGTCAGGCGGTGTTACAATGTCTCACCTTAGATTTGGTAAGACTCCTATTAAGTCAACTTACCTTATCAAGAAGGCTAACTTTGTAGCTTGCCACAATCCTTCATATATCCGCAAGTTCAACATGGTTCAGGAACTTGTTGATGGAGGATCATTCCTTCTTAACTGCCCTTGGACAGTAGATCAGCTTGAGACTGAGATTCCCGGACAGGTTAAGAAGTTCATGTATGATCACAAGATCAACTTCTACATCATGAATGGTTCTAAGATTGGTGTTGAAGTAGGTATGGGTCCTACAAGAATTAACACAATCCTTCAGTCTGCATTCTTCAACATCACAAAGATCATTCCTGAAGATGATGCAATCAAGTTCATGAAGGATGCTGCTCAGAAGACTTACGGCCGTAAGGGTGAAGACGTAGTTAAGAAGAACTGGGATGCTATCGATGCCGGTGCTGATCCGAAGAACCTTATCAAGGTTGAGATTCCGGAGAGCTGGAAGGATGCTAAGGACGAAGGCCTTGAGTTCACAGAAGCTAAGGGCGATCGCAAGGACGTTGTAGATTTCGTTAATAACATCCAGTCGAAGGTTAATTCTCAGGAAGGTAACACTCTTAAGGTTTCTGACCTTCTTCCTTATGTTGATGGTTCCACACCTAGTGGATCTGCTGCATTCGAGAAGAGAGGTATTGCAGTTAACGTTCCGAAGTGGGATGCTACAAAGTGCGTAGAGTGCGGCTTCTGCTCACTCGTTTGTCCTCACGCTGCAATCAGAACAGTTGCTCTTACAGATGAAGAAGTTGCAGCTGCACCTGAAGGACTTCAGACAAAGGATCTCAATGGAGTTCCCGGATACAAGTTCTCAGTTGTTATCTCTGCACTTGATTGTACAGGATGTGGCTCATGTGCTAATGTCTGCGTTGGTAACAAGGCTGGCGAGACACTTAAGATGGGCGCTATTGCTGCTAACAAAGATGAGCAGAAGTACTTCGACTATGCTGTTAAGACTCCTGTTAAGACAGAAGTTGTTGAGAAGCTTAAAGAGACAACTATCAGAGGTTCACAGTTCAAGCAGCCTCTCCTTGAGTTCTCAGGCGCTTGCGCAGGTTGTGGTGAGACACCTTATGTTAAACTTGTTACTCAGCTCTTTGGTGACAGAATGTATGTTGCTAATGCTACGGGATGTACATCAATCTGGGGTAACTCTTCACCTTCAACACCTTACACAGTAAATGCTAAGGGCCAGGGTCCTGCATGGGATAACTCTCTGTTTGAAGATAATGCTGAGTTTGGTTTCGGTATGGTTCTTGCACAGAACGCACTCCGTGACGCTATCAAGGAAAAGGTTGAAGAGATCGTAGCTGCCGGTGGTTCTGCTAAGGATGCAGCTCAGAAGTATCTTGATACATTTGCAAATGGCGCAACAAACACAGCTGCTACAGAAGAGCTCGTAGCTGCACTCGCAGGTGATAGCTCAGATGCTGCTAAGTATGTTGTTAAGAATAAAGACTTTGCTGCTAAGAAGTCACAGTGGATCTTCGGTGGTGACGGTTGGGCATTCGATATCGGTTTCGGTGGTCTTGATCACGTACTTGCTTCCGGTAAGGATGTAAATGTTCTCGTTGTTAACACAGAGGTTTACTCAAATACAGGCGGACAGTCTTCAAAGGCTACTCCTACAGGTGCTGTTGCTCAGTTCGCTGCAGGCGGTAAGGAGATCAAGCAGAAGGATCTTGCTTCAATCGCAATGAGCTATGGTTATGTATATGTTGCTCAGATCGCTATGGGTGCTGATATGAACCAGACACTTAAGGCAATCGCTGAGGCAGAGGCATATCCGGGACCTTCACTTATCATCGCTTATGCTCCTTGTATCAACCAGGGTCTTAAGGCCGGCATGAACAAGGTTATGGACGAAGAGAAGAAGGCAGTTGCTACAGGATACTGGCATATGTTCAGATTCAATCCTGCTGCAGAGCAGAAGTTCACTCTTGACAGCAAGGCTCCTACAGAGGAGTATCAGGACTTCCTTGATGGTGAGGTTAGATACCTTTCACTTAAGCTCAAGAATCCTGAGAGAGCACAGAAGCTCTATGCTAAGTCAAAGGAGAACGCACAGGAGCGTCTTGACTACCTCAACAAGCTCGTAACTCTTTACTCTAAGTAATTTCTCGCGAGCGTGTAAACATAGTTTCACAAAATAATTAAAGGCTTCGGAGAGCAATCTCCGGAGCCTTTTTAAATAAATATTTAAGAAAATTGATTACGTTTATAAAAAACCTTCCTAAGATGAGGAAGGTTTTAATAAGCAGATACGGTTAATGTGAAATTTCTAAAAATGGGGATACCATGAAGGCATAAATTTTTAAATCTGAGAGAGCTTTTGAATTGCGTCGTCTCTGATGATAACAGTGTAATGCTCTTCAAGGTATTGCTCACTGATTGAACTTGAGGATTCTGACTTTCCGTATTCAGAAAGTACAGTACACAGTTTCTGCAGAGTTGCAGCTGATTCTCCGTCAGGATGAATCAGAAGATAAAGTCTGCTATTTGAGTCATTTTTATATAAGGTATTTCTTACTGAGACAGAAACATTATTGAGTGAGGCAAATTGCATTACATCATGCATCGATCCAAATGAGAAAAGGAAGAAAGGTTCAACGTGGCTTTTTCCGACTGCTCCGGCAACCTTTCCTTTAGCGGGGGGGTCCTTGCTAAGTACCTGATCAATGAGATCTGAGTCAGTTGCGGATTCGTTTTTAAGTCGTTGGAAAAGATCCATAACATCTTCTTCGTTATCCTCATCGGCATCAGTGCCGGATATTTCACTTTGAAGTGAAGGCGAGAAGTTGGCAAAACGAGTATCCAATTCCTCGGGGTCTTCAACTTTGGTTATAATGAGAACGATGCACTCGGAATTGATAGGAACTGCTTCAATCATAAGCGGAATATCCTCCGCATCAAATCCAAACTGATAATTAGCCTGTTGCATCATATCGCGGAATAAATCTTTGGCTTTATCTGTCCCATATGCAAGCTCGCTTATTTTTAGCTCTCTGCTTGCGAGATCTTCCTTTGTAAGTGTGCATCGAATCTGATAATCATTAACGCGTTCGATTTTCATGCGATGCCCTCCATATGAAAAATAGTAGAATTATAGTAATTGTAAGTTATGGTTATTAAATGTTAAATGAAACAACATCATTAGTCAATAGATGTATCGGTAAGTTTTTGAAATACATTCATAAGATAAAAATAATAAAATATAAAAAGTTTGAAAAATATTATTGACAATGTGATGATGGTGGTGTATATTACATAATCGTGGTGCCTCTGTAATAAGTATCAGGGAGGAGGCATGGTACACAACAGTTTAATATTTTTATTGTTCCACACGGTCTGTGTGGGATGTCTTACAAGATCAACCGAGTATCTCGGAAGAAATCAAAAAAATTACCTGTTTTTTATATTTTTTAATTCAAATCAACAACAATAACCAACTTGCAGGAATTTATTTTTTGAAAGATGAAGTTTGTGATACGCAAGAGGCACCAGTGCCCATCCGATGATCTTCATTTTTACTGATTTCTTTTGTTTTTCGTCTAAAGTAACCTCAGACAATAAAGCCGCTTGGGAAATTATCACTAAGGTAAGTTTTAAATTTATAGCAATCACTTCCTTTTGAATCTGAAGTTAATGTATCTTACAAGAATTCCAGTTGATAATCGTCATAGATCCCGTATCCTTTTTCAGGTAAGTAAAACATGACCGGGATTGGGTATTTGCAAAGGATTGGTCAAAGTTTGTTAAAGTCGTTTATTTATAAATATGTATACTGAACAGACAAAAATGGTTGGCCCCACCACCAGAAGCATTCGTTAAATAATAGTGTACTTAATAGTACCGGGTATTATCAAAGAATATGAAGTATTGTTTAGAAATATTACCGGCACAAGACCTGAATTTGCAAAATTTCGACATAAGTTTAAGGATGAAAAATTAAGCAACAGTACAAGTGAAATCATCATGTGATGGATTTTTTACAACCCAAATTATTTATAACAAAAATAGAATTAAGACAATCAACCTAAAATCTACATGGCTATCTTAGTTATGGGATTTGTGGTAAAATAATGGGCGATTGGAAGGAGTCGGTAATAGATGAAGAAAAAGATTAAACCGGTGATTTTCATAATCGCCCTTATTGTATTTATTGGACTTATATATGCCGGACAAGTTGCGTTTGAGCATTTTTCATATTCAAGAGAAAAAGCAGACCTTAATGATTATTATCAACTGACTGATCCTACACAGGCAGTTCTTTTTGTTGATGATGAACTTAAGGAAGAAAAGGCAACCTGTTTTAATGGTGTGTTCTATTTAAGCTTTGATCTGGTACAGAAATATATAAGTAATAGATTTTATTACGGAGTATTAGACGGAATTCTTGTTTACACAGGACCGAATGAGATCTTTACTACATCTGTCGGGGAATCTGTTGTTACAAAAACGGACGGATCAAATGAAGATCTTGGGTATACGACCTGCATGCAGGAAGGAGATACTCTTTTTGTAGCTGTGAAATATCTGGAAAGATATACAGATATGTCCTCACAGAGCTTTTCGGATGAAGGTCCTGCAAGAATAAGGATTTATTCTAAGCGTGGAGATGAGCTTCAGGTAGGAAATTTAAAAAAGAAGATAGCACTAAGAAAGCTTGGTGGAAGAAAGAGTGAGATAGTATCCTATGCTGAGGGGCAGGTTACTGTCGTTGAACAGATGGAGGAATGGTCGAGAGTAGTATCCGGTGATGCTCATATCGGTTATGTTGAAAACAAATATATCAAGGATATAGCGCCTGCTTCTATAGAAGGATTTGAAACTGAAAAGCTTGATCTTGGTGAGTACACATCGATTAAACTGGGCACAAAGGCGAATGTCGGATTCCATCCTATAGGTGGAATAGCAGGAAATGAAACGGTTTCCGGAATTATATCACAAACAAAGAGTCTTAATGTTATTGCCCCTACCTGGTTTTCTCTTTCCGATACTGAGGGTAATATTTCAAGCTATGCAACAAATGATTATATAACGACTGCTCATGCTAACGGTTTGCAGGTGTGGGCTGTTGTGGATAATTTTAATAACGATAATAAGCCGGATACAGAAACTGTATTATCACATGCCTCATCCCGTGCAAACCTGATATCTAATCTTATACAAAAGCAGTCAGAGTATGGTTTTGAGGGAATAAATGTCGATTTTGAGCTTATAAATGAAAGCTATGCGGATTCTTATCTCGAATTTATTAGGGAACTCTCTGTTGCATGTCGCAGGAACGGAATAATCCTTTCAATTGATGATTATGTTCCAATGGATTTTAATGATCATTATGATCTTAAGGAGCAGGGGATTGTTTGTGATTACGTTGTTATAATGGGATATGATGAGCACTATGCAGGTTCAAAAGAGGCAGGATCTGTTGCCTCAATAAACTATGTTCAGACAGGAATAACAAAAGCACTTGATGAAGTTCCTGCAGAAAAGCTTATTAATGCAATACCTTTTTACACAAGATTATGGACTACAAGTGGAGGTGAGCTAAGCAGCAAAGCCTTACATATGAGTGGTGCTGAAAATGTCATTTCGGAAAAGGGAATGGAGATGAAGTGGGACGAGACTACCTGTCAGTACTATGGTGAAGCTACGGATTCAAATGGTGATTTTTATCAGATTTGGAATGAAGAGGCAAGATCAATTGAGGCTAAGCTGAACGTGATGCAAAGCGCAGGTGTTGCAGGAGTCGCAGAATGGGCTCTTGGTTTCGAAAATGCTGATGTGTGGGACGTTATAGCAAATTATATGGCCCAATAATCTGTAGCCTGTATTAGTGATATTAAAGAAAAAGATAAAGCCTGTTTTTATAGAAGAAATATAAAAAAGAAGATTTGAATAAGAAAAGAAGTACAAAGAAGAAATAAATGGAAACAATTGTTGAAGTAATAGATGAATTAAACATTGATGACAAAGCGTGCATGGCTTTGGAAAAAGCCGGTGAAATTATTAAAAATGGTGGGCTTGTAGCCTTCCCTACCGAGACGGTTTATGGTCTTGGAGGAGATGCGCTTAATCCTGAGTCTTCGAAGAAAATATATGCAGCGAAAGGCAGACCATCAGATAATCCACTTATTGTACATGTGGCAGATATGCAGTCTTTGGAAAAAATAGTAAAAGAAATACCTGATGCTGCATATAAACTTGCGGATGTGCTTTGGCCGGGACCTTTAACAATGATCATGAATAAATCTGATGCCGTTCCTTATGAAACTACAGGAGGGCTTGATACTGTAGCAATCAGAATGCCAAGCAATAAGATCGCAGCTGAACTGATAAGACAGTCAGGTGGATATATAGCTGCTCCCAGTGCAAATCTTTCAGGCAGACCAAGCCCTACAGAGGCAAAATATTGTGTTGAGGATCTGAACGGAAGAGTTGAGATGATAATTGACGGAGGCGCAGTTGGAATTGGCCTTGAATCTACAATCATTGATCTTACGGTAGATACACCGATGATTCTTCGCCCCGGCTACGTCACAAAAAAGATGCTTGAGGATATTCTTGGAGGCATCAGCATAGATAAAACTATACTGAGTGCTGAAAGCGGAGTAAAACCTAAAGCTCCGGGAATGAAGTATAGACATTATGCCCCAAAGGGAGATCTCACAATTGTGGAAGGTGAGCCTTTGCAGGTTACAAAATACATAAATGAACAGATCATGCAACATATTGCTGAGGGTGTTAAAACCGGAGTTATTGCCACAACAGAAACTGCGGGTCTGTATAAGGCGGATGTCATAAAATGTGCAGGAAGCCGTGATGACGAGGAAGAGATTGCCAGAAATCTTTTTAGTATACTTAGGCAGTTTGATGATGAACAGGTTGAATGTATGTTTTCTGAAGCATTTGATGAAAATGGTATAGGGCAGGCTATAATGAACAGATTACTTAAGGCAGCAGGACATAAAGTGATAAAAGTCTGACTTCTTGAGCATATTTTCATTTTGGATTGTTTATGTAAAAATTGCTGATGAAGCAGCAATTAAAATATAGAAGAGGAGAATATGAAAAATGATAGCACTTGGAAGTGACCATGGTGGATTTGACATTAAACAGGTGGTAATTGAGCATTTAAAGGAGAGAGGTATCGAATATAAGGATTTCGGTACTTATGATAAGAATTCCTGTGACTATCCGATATTCGGAAGAAAGGCAGCAGAGGCAGTAGCAAGCGGAGAGTGTGAAAAAGGAATAGTTATCTGTACTACAGGTATTGGCATCTCTATCGTTGCAAATAAAGTTAAGGGTATTAGGTGTGCATTATGTAGCGAACCTCATTCAGCCAGACTTACCAGAGAGCATAATGATGCAAATGTACTTGCAATGGGTGGAGCACTTATTGGACCTGATATGGCAATTGATATAGTAGACACATTTTTGGATACTGAGTTCTCCGGACTTGAAAAGCATGTTCGCAGAATTTCTGAGATTTCCGAAATGGAGCCTGATACTGTGCAATAATTCGAAGTATGATTTGGGAATGGTATCGGAAACAGACCTAAGGGGAGGCTAATTGTATGAAAAGAGAAGATTACATATCCTGGGATGAGTATTTTATGGGTGTTGCCAAGCTGGCTGCCATGCGTTCAAAGGATCCAAACACGCAGGTTGGAACCTGTATTGTAAGTCAGGATAACAAGATTTTATCTATGGGGTATAATGGATTTCCTATAGGGTGCGATGACGATACTTTTCCGTGGGAGAGAGACGGAGAGGACGAGCTGGCAACCAAATATCCATTTGTTACGCATAGTGAGTTAAATGCAATTCTTAATTACAGAGGCGGAAGTCTTGATGGGGCAAAGCTCTATGTATCTCTTTTTCCATGTAACGAATGTGCTAAAGCCATTATCCAATCGGGTATAAAGGAAGTGGTTTACGATAGTGATAAGTACAGCTCTTCTGCTGCTACCAGAGCATCCAAGAAGATGTTTGATGCAGCAGGAGTTAAGTATCATGCGTACAGCAGATCGGGTAAAAATATACATATAGAAATTTGATCAGGGGAAATGTTTTGAAAGGTTATAAAGGGCGAGGTTTAAGGCTTTTTGCGATAGCTCTGTTACTTATATCATGTATAAATGCAGAGGGAAACCCTGCTAAGGTACATGCTACAGAGGCTACTAAGAAAGCATTGGAGGAAGCAAAGGATAAACTTAATAAGACCAAGGATCAGCTTAATGATACTAAGGATCAACTCAGCGATACCAAGGACCAGCTTAATGATAAAAAGGAAGATATCTCAACTTTACATCAGGAAAAAAATGTACTTGAGGATAAGCTGAGTGATTTGAATGATAAATTAAGCGAGGTCAGTGACAATCTGGCAGACCTTGAGACTCAGATTGATGAGAAAGAAGATGAGATCAGCATTACCCAGGAAGAATTGGCACAGGCTATCAATACAAGGGATGAACAGTATGCTGCTATGAAGAAGCGTGTAAGGTTCATTTATGAAAAAGAGAATTTTGTGGTACTTGATATGCTTTCTAATATAGGTGACTTTGCTGAATTTCTCAATCACAGTAATTATATTGCATCTCTTTCCGCATATGACAGGAAGATGCTTGAACTGTATAAAGAAACATGTGTAAATATTGATGCTAAAGAAAAGAGTCTTCAGGCAGAAAAAGAAGAGCTGGACGAATGCAAGGTTAAGGTTGAAGAAGAGCAGACCAGAGTTTCGGGACTTGTAGATAAAACAAGCGGAAGTATTAATGAATATAAGAAGAATATTTCCACTGCCGAGTCTGAGGCCAGAGATATAGAAGAGCAGGCAAGGGAATATGAAGCAAAGGCCAGAGCGTATGAAGATCAGGTTGAAGAGCAAAACGCAGATGTAAAAGCGCTTGAGGCCAAGCTTGCTGAAGAAATAAGATTGTCCAAATTGGCAGCAAAATCAAAATGGAGAAATATATCTGAAGTTTCTTTTGCAGAAGGAGACAGATATCTTCTGGCAAATCTGATTTATTGTGAAGCAGGTGCTGAGCCATATGAAGGCAAGGTTGCGGTTGGCGCAGTAGTAATAAACAGAGTTTTGAGCTCTGTTTATCCTGATACTGTGGTTGGTGTTATTTATCAATCGGGACAGTTTTCGCCTGTTGCAAGCGGACGCCTTGCGCTGGCACTTGCCAACGGCAGCGCAACAGAAGCCTGTTATCAGGCAGCAGATGCTGCTATGGGCGGGGCTACCAATGTAGGAAACTGTGTATATTTCAGAACACCTATACCCGGTCTTAAGGGTATAAACATTGGTGGGCATGTATTCTACTGATTTGCGGAAAGCGCTTTGATTATCGGTGCTTCAAGCGCAGAGATGCTGTTTTCATAAATGGCATCCATGAGGTCACCAAGAGAATTAAGCGCTTTTTTCATTTGGTGTTCATCGATCAGCTTTTGCTCAAAAGCATCAGCGAGCTCGTCGAGATCAACAATACGTATCTTGCCATCGGGATATATTACAACGTCAGCAAGAAGATCCAGAGTAAGTATTGAATTTTCTTCAGGACCTTTCTGGTAATCAACAATATCGCAATACCAGTACATCAGACTGGAATCTGCCCGATAAAATTTGCTCACCTTGTAGCCTCGTTTTAAATAATAACAGGAATAACCGTGTGACAGATCAGACCTTGGATGGATTGCTTCCCATGCGGTAACAATGGTGTTATCATCACATTGCAGGATACGATCTTTTTTTAGTAGTACACACTCATTTGGAATAATACGTTTGCGGTAAAGAACAGGGTAACTCATCATTCCCCCAATCTGCGCTTTTGCGCTGGCTATAAACGTTTAAAAGTTAGAAAAATATTAACTCTATGAGTGAAAGAAGTCAATGGAATTAAGGCATAGGATTTATAATGAAGAAATTTATCATTAAAGCAATATATACAATTATTGTTTTTGTTTTATCTCTTTTTATTATAGGGCATTTTACAAATGTTGAGACTGTTGATATGACGGCAAAGATGGAAGCGCCAACTTTTCCGACAGTTACATTTGACTTTGGAGGAAGAGAAGTCAATCTTCTGCATGGATATGCTACTGAAATGGAAGTAGCGCATATGCGTGGAGATATTATTACTACAAGCGCTTCCAGGGGCGTTTCATTTAAAATGAACACTTATGGCGAAGATGTAACCGGGCTCAAATTTGAGATTAGACAGGCAGCAGGAAATGGTCTGGTAGAGAATACCGAGATTACAGATATCAACACTGAGGGCGATATTATAAGCGGAAGTTTTCAGATAAAAGATCTTATAGACGCGGGTAAGGAGTACATGCTGGTAATTCTTGCCGATGTAAATGGGAAAACTGCCCGATATTATACAAGGGTAATCTGGCCGGAGAATGAGGATTCTTTTCATGCTGATGAGGCAATTGATTTTGCGTTGAATTTTTCCAATATGAGTTTTGAAAAAGGAGATGCTTCTTCTGAATTGTCAAAATACCTTGAATCAAATGCTGAGGGAGATAATACTTCATTTAGTCATGTAACAATAAATAGCAGTTACGATCAGGTTAAATGGGGTAATCTTAATATAGTTAACCATACAGAACCCAAAATAAAGGTTCGAGACATTCAGTCACAGACATCAACGATCGGTCTTGAATATCAGGTGACTCAGAAAATTGAGGATGGATCTGAAAAACTGTATAACGTTAAAGAGGCATACAGAATCAGGTATACAACCGATAGGATTTATCTTTTGAATTTTGACAGAACAATGAACTATGTGTTCAGTGCTGATACATCAGATATAACGGACAATGTTATCAGTTTGTGGATTACCGATCCAAACGTGTCGATCGGGGAAAGTGAAGGTGGAGGCATTTTCGCATTCATCAGTGAGGACAGACTTTACGTTTATAATAGTAATGAAAACAAGATTGCGATGGTATTTGGATTTTATGATGACGATAACAATGATGACAGGGCAACTTTCCAGGGGAATACCATTCATATTCTAAGTGTTGACGAAACGGGAAATGTAGAATTTGCAGTATCAGGTTATATGAACAGAGGAGATCACGAGGGCTGCGTCGGAAATGCTATTTACAAATATGATTCACAGCTAAATACTATTGAGGAAATGGTCTTTGTTCCATCCACATTGCATCAGGATATTGTGAGGGCCTATTCGGAAAACATCCTTTATGTTAGTAAGAATGGGGATCTTTTTATCAAATCCGACGGTGATGTATATATGATAAATCTGGACCAGAGAACACAGAAAAACCTCATTGAAAATCTTTCAGAGGACAGATATTCTCAGTCAGAGTCCGGAAGTATAATAGCCTGGCAGGATGAGAGTAAGAAAACTGTTCAAATTATGAATCTAAGTACACAGGCACAATCGGAAATTAAGGCTGAGCAGGGTGACCTTGTCAGAGTACTTGGTTTTATGGGTGAAGATCTGGTTTATGGAATGGTTCATGAGGCTGATGTCCATACGGATCGTATGGGTACAACCGTATATGGTATGTACAGTGTTCATATTGTGGACAGTGAAGGCAATACTTTGGAGAACTATACTCCTTCTCAAGGAGTTGTTACGGGTATTTCCATAGAAGATAATCTGATCAGGCTTTCCCGTGCTCAGTGGAATGAGGGAAGCGGGCTTTATGATGAACTGATAGATGATCAGATAATGAATACTTTGAAGAAGGAAGTTGGAAGTAATCATATTACTATTGCAGCTACTGATAATTACAAAAATATTACTCAGATAAAAGTTAAGAGTAATATTAAAACAAAATCGCTTATATTGCAGACTCCGAACATGACATTATATGAGGGTAGCAGAGAGGTTGAAATTAAGTCTGACAGAGATAAAGAAATCGAGCCATATTACTATGTGTATGGCCTTTACGGACTTTTAAAAGTTTATGATAATCCTGCAGCTGCCGTAAATCTGGCATATAATGCTCCGGGTGTGGTCATAAATGATGATAATCAGTATGTCTGGGTTAGAGGAAATCTTCTTACATCTAATCAGATCATGTATATTACAAATCTTGCTGCAGATTATGAGAATATGCAGGCTGAAGATTCAACAGGCGTATGCATAGATATGATTTTGCAGCATAAGGGAATAAGCATTAATACAAAGGCAATGCTGGAACAGGGTGAAGCAGTCGTAAACATTCTTAAGAACAGCCTTGTAGGAGCCAGGGTGCTTGAACTTGATGGCTGTCCTATGGAAGCAATGCTATATTATGTAAATCAGGATATACCGGTAATGGCTACTTTAAATGATGGAAACAGTATTCTTATTATCGGGTTTAATGATCTTAATACTGTTCTCCTTGAACCTTCGACAGGACAGGTATACAAGCTCGGAAGAGGAGATGCTACAACATTGTTTGAGAATAATGGTAACCACTTTATCACATATTTACCGGGCTTGGAAAACTAAAGAATAAACGTAAAAAACCTTCCCAACCGGGAAGGTTTTTATGTTTATATTATTTTACCTGTGTGTCAAGTTCACCTTTTTTATAACGGGCGATAATGCTGTTAATACGTTCTACCGGATTAAGAAGATCGCTGATAGATGCATCATGGTTAAGTGTATCTATAAGGTAGGCAATGTATTTACTCATATCGCAGCTTATGTACCATTCACGTGACAGAAGCTCGGGAGTCTGGTAAATCAGGTTTGTTGTAAGGACTCTGTCTATAAGTCCCTCTTCATAAGCTTTATCAAATTTGTCGAGACCACTTGTGAACAAACCAAATGTTGCGAAAGCGTAGATGTGAGCTGCTTTTCTTTGCTTTAATGCTTTAGCAACATCGAAGATGCTTTCACCGGATGAAATCATGTCATCAACAATAATTACATCTTTGTCCTCAACTGAGGTTCCGAGGAATTCATGAGATACAATAGGATTTCTGCCGTCAACGACCTGTGTATAGTCGCGCCTCTTATAGAACATTCCTACATCCAGCCCCATGACGCTTGCAAGATAGATAGCACGTCCCATACCACCTTCATCGGGTGATATTACCATCATGTGATCTGAATCAATCTGAAGACCATTGATGTTTCTGAGAAGAGCTTTTATAAACTGATAAGTCGTACGGACTGTTTCAAAACCGTTAAGAGGAATTGCGTTCTGTACTCTGGGATCATGTGCGTCAAAAGTAATTATGTTGTCGACGCCCATTCCTACAAGTTCCTGAAGGGCAATAGCACAGTCAAGAGATTCTCTTGAGGTACGTTTGTGCTGACGACTCTCATATAAGAAAGGCATGATGACTGTAATTCTTCTTGCCTTACCGCCTACAGCGGCGATTATTCTTTTAAGATCCTGATAATGATCATCAGGTGACATATGGTTTTCTTTTCCGAAAAGTGAATATGTAAGAGAGTGGTTGCATACATCAACCATAAGATAAAGGTCGTCACCTCTGACAGACTGTTTGATAACACCCTTAGCTTCACCGCTTCCAAATCTTGGTACCTCGGCGTTCAAAAGGTAGGATGGACGTTCATAACCTGTGAATGCAAGGCTTCCCTTGTGCTCATTTTCACGCTCCTGACGCCATTTTACCAGGTAGTAATCCACCTTTTCACCAAGTGACTCACATCCCTTTAATGGTATGATACCCAATGAACCAACGGGGATAGTTTCAAGGTTGCGTTTTTCTTCTCTTCTTGGCATCGCCAAAATTCCTCACTTTCTATTCTGTACCTTTTTCATGATGCGAATATCTTTACCTGTCAGCTTACAAAGATGATAGGAACTGGCAATCCGGGAAGATACTCGTTCTGAGTACATGGACTTAATATCGTCCAATGAAAAATTAGTTGTGATAATGGTAGATTTATTCCTGTTCATTCTCTCATTAATGCATGTGAAAAGTTGAGGGATAGACGTATTGGTAACATGTTCTGTCCCCAGATCATCAATAATGAGAAGGTCTGTATTGTATAAATCGTCGAACAAAGTCCGTAGCTCCTCGGATTTTTTGAAATCGAAGGAATTCGACTGTATAAGTGAAAAGAGTGATGCAGCGCTGAAATACAGCACGGAATGACCCATTTCAAGGATTTCTTTGGCAATACAAATCGAAAGGAACGATTTACCAGTACCAACTGTACCATAAAAGAGAAGATTTGGGTATAAACTTTCAAAATTCTTAATAAAATCTTTCGAAGTTTTAACCGCACCCAAAAAACGTTCCAGATCCTCGCCCTGATAATACTGATCTGACATAAGGGAAAAGTTTGCTTCTTCAGCAAGCTTATTTATGTTGGATTGCGCATAAAGACGTTCTATGATTTTTTGTTTGAAGCATACGCACTTTTCATTGTCTACATAGCCTGTATCTTTGCAGATTGGGCAATCATATTCCATCTCCAGGTAATCGTCGGAAAGACCTGCTTTTCGTAGCAGACTCTTTTTCTGTGCTGAAATGTCTTCAAGCTGTTTGTGAAGCTCGGATTTGTCAAGTTTCTCACCGCTTAAAAGGCGACGGCCGAAGGCTGCGCTTCTTTTTCCGGTTTCCTGTTCAAGAGCCAGATAACCCGGGACATGCTCTTCGACGTATTTGATACGTTGTGACAATTCGCTTCTTCTAAGTGTGCGAATCCTTTCATAATCATGCATAATCTCATCATATTGAGTATTTGTTAAAGCCATAGCTATTTTCTCTTCCCTCTGTGAGTAGTGTACAAAATGCACTTGGCGAGGTACTTAAAGCCCAGTGCCATAACAATTAATTATCAAGTAATTGCTGCTCGAGACTGCTAAGATCGTAGTCGTTTTGCTGGAACTGATGAAAGCGGTTATTTACTTTAACTGTATCATTCTTTCTGGCGGATTCTTTGGCATTTGTTTCTTTTCCAAATGCGGAATCAAGTTTTTTTACATCGCTAAGAGTCTTTACGCCTTCTTTGTACCAGCTTTTTAAAATGCCATCACAGTATTGCAGACGTTTAACCTGTGTCTGGAGTACTGTTCTTCTGCAAGCTTCGGTAATCAGAGTAAGTGAAAAACCATAGTCCTTCTGCCAACGATCAAAAAATTGAAGCTCGGCAGGAGTGGGAGCATTTTGCATACCAAGTTCTTTCATTATCTGATATGCAGCTCTGTTAGCGGAATTCTCTTGTGTTGCCTGAGAAATGGTTGTTATACCTTTCTCGTGCCAGTTCATGGCTATTTTGCGGACATAATCGAAGTCTTTCTTTCCCATGCTTGCGCAGTGCTGAAGAAGATAATCGATAAGATCCTCTGAAAATTCAAGCTCATCCTGGATATAATAAATGGTCTTGATCTCACCGGGATTCAAAGTACGTCCAAAATATTGTTCTGCTACAAAGAGCATTTGAGGATTATCCCTGTGCTCCTTCTTTTTTGCAGATGTGTTTTTAACAACAGAGTATCTTGGCTGTGATGCCGGTACGGACTGGTGTTCATTGCTGCTGTCGCTTATACGGACGGAATGGAGGTTTGTAACCTTAGCAGCCTTTTTGGGAACAATGTCCTGCATATGTATACCTATAAGCTGTCCCAGGGTATCAAATTCCAGACCGATAAGACCTAAATTTTCCCAATATGTTAGCGCACGCTGAACGTCTTTCTCGGTATAGTTAAACTTATCTGCAAGGTCAGAGACACTGGTAGCAGTGCCTGAACACATCATACGAAGAAGATAAAGGTAAACCTTTATCTCTGCGTCATTTGCTTCTGCAAGATATTCATCTATAAAAATATTGGAAATTGATGTTGTAGACATTATAGAATTTTGATTGATAGTAACTCGCCCCATCATGTGTTTCTTCACCCACTTTTTTCATATTTCTTTTTTAATTCTCTTCAATTCGTTTTGAATTATACACTGAATGAGGCTGTGTGCAAATGGGAAAAATGACGATAAAAATTCAGTGCAGGACTGGCTTTGCGGACTTTTGAACCTTTGTGGACAATGTGGATAACGTGGATTATTTTTATCAAAAATATAAAGAAAACCGCCAAATCACAAGGAAGTTTCCGAGTGACATTGGCGGAAGTTATCCACATAAAATTTTAATTAAATTGTACAAGACCAAAGTGGATAGAGTGGAAAATCAGAGTCCTAAAAGGTCATTTGCGATATCTACAACATTCCCTGCACCCATGGTTATCAACATGTCATCCTTCGTGCAATTTTGCAAAAGAAATTTTTCAATCTCATCAAAGGAAGGGAAATAGAAACATTCGTGACCGAGTGATTCGATTTTTTCCTTGAGAGTTCTGGAACTAATGCCCAGGTTGTCTGTTTCTCTGGCGGCATAGATGTCGGCGATTATCAGTTTATCGGCAGGCAGCAGAGCATTGGCAAATTCATCCATAAGAGCCTTGGTTCTTGTGAAAGTATGAGGCTGGAAAACAACCCACATATTTTTATGAGGGTAATTCCTGGCAGCATTAAGTGTTGCTGCTATTTCGGTGGGGTGATGAGCATAATCGTCTATTATAGTTACGCCGTCAACAGTGCCTTTGTATTCAAAACGTCTGTCTGTTCCGGTAAATGAGCAAAGACCGGATTTGATCTCGGCTTCAGGGATCTGGAATACATCCGCTGCAGCAGCAGCAGCCATGGCGTTACCAATATTGTGCCTGCCGGGGACCTTTAATGTTATGTCATAACCTGAGGAGTTTCTTCTATTAATATGAAAAGAAGCATTTCCAAAATCGTCATATTTGATATTGGTCGGATAATAGTCAAATTCATCCGAAAAACCATAGGTTTTAATATTGCAGCTAAGCCCCTCTGTCAGTTCGGAAAGTTTTGGTATTTCGCCGTTTATAACAAGTGTGCCACTTTCCGGAATAAGAGCAGCAAATTTTCTGAATGAATTTCTTATGTCATCCAAATCTTTGAAAAAATCCAGATGATCGGCATCAACGTTCAGAATTATGCCAACACCGGGAAAGAAGCTTAGGAAGCTGTTGGTGTATTCACAGGCCTCTGTAACAAAATATTTTGATGCACCGATTCTGATATTACCGCCGATGTCCTTCAGAAAACCACCTATTGAAATAGTAGGGTCAAGATTTCCTTCAAGCATTATTTTGGAGACCA